>DEHT01000050.1:0-64955 GCA_002352045.1 Chitinophagaceae bacterium UBA2793
AATAGTTTATTATTTTTCTATGTAGTTATGTGGTTGAATTTTTCAACCATTTCGGCAAATAGTTTATCTTTTTTCTATGTGCCTATGTGGTTAAAACTCCTTCTAAAAAATGGTTTGAGGTGGAATCATCTCCCAACTGCCCTCTTCCATTTCGGCTTCTAATTCACCTGCATCCCAACCACAGTAACCAATAAAGAGTTTTATATCATGAGTTGTAAGTACCAACCTGTTTATCAGTTTTAAAGCTTCCTCAAAATTGCCACCATAATAAATACCATTTGCTATTAATGTAGTACCTGAAATTAAATCGGGGCGTTGGTGAATAAAAAAAAGCTTATCCCCGGCAACCGGCCCACCTAGCCACAGGGGCATTTCCGGGCTATTACTAAATTCCACTAACTCATTAAAATTTCTATTGAATTTTTTATTGACGATGAACCCCATGGCACCCTTTTCATTGCACTCAGTTAGATAAATGATGGAATCAAAAAAATGGGCATCATTGCTAAGTAATGAAGTGCTTTTAATAAATGTTCCTGCTGTAAGTTTCATGATGTAAATATATAAAACCCCGCACTAAGGCGGGGTTGAAAGAAAATAGATAACCAGTAATTTATGCTTTACCAATACTTGTACCATCCGGTATAATGGCAGCTTTTTTAATAACAACAATTCCGTCTTTTACGGTATATAAAGCATGATCCGTATCTTGCAAATGTGGCCCACCAATTATAACTACATTATTGCCAATGCGACAATCTTTATCCATTATTACATTTACCAGTTCACAATTATCGCCAATACCAACTTTAGGAATTCCTCTTTCGTTGTTATAAGCAATTTCGGCAATGGTTTCATAAAAATCGCTACCCATCATGTAACAACTGGTAATTATCGTGCCTTCTCCAATTCTGCTACGGTTGCCAATTACAGCATTGGATATAGATTTTGCCCTTATAATACAACCTTCGGCAAATACCGCCTTCTCCATTTGTGTACCACTAATTTTTGTTGGTGGTAACATTCTTGCTCTGCTAAAAACCATTTTATTTTTGTCGAACAAATTAAAGGGAGGAATATCCATAGTGAGCGCCAAATTAGCTTCAAAGAATGAATAAATATTTCCAATATCTGTCCAGTAGCCATCGTATTGATAACTATGAACCTTGTATTGGTTAATAGAATCCGGAATAATTTCTTTACCAAAATCTGTTGCATCTTTTTTTTCTTCAACCAATAGTTTCTCCAATACTTCCCGGTTGAAAATGTATATCCCCATGGAGGCCAGATAAATTCTGCCAAAGTTTCTCATTTCATCTCCTGTATCGCTTACCCATTCGCTCAACAATTCTTTTTTTGGTTTTTCAATAAAGGAAGTAATGTTATTTTCAGTATCCGCTTTTAAAATTCCAAATTCCGGAGCTTCTCTTTCCCCAACCGGAATGGTGGCAATTGTAATTTGGCAACCATTTTCTATATGTTTGTCAACCATTTCCTCAAAGTCCATTTGATAAAGCTGATCGCCACTTAAAATTAAAATATGGTCATAATCGTGATTGCGAAAATGCTTGAGAGACTGCCTAACGGCATCGGCTGTTCCCTGGAACCAATTAGGGCTATCAGGAGTTTGTTCAGCCGCCAATATATCAACAAAGCCACTGCTGAAACCACTGAACTGATATGTGTTTTTGATGTGCTTGTTGAGCGATGCCGAGTTGTACTGCGTAAGCACAAACATGCGACTAATATTGCTGTTGATGCAATTGGAAATAGGAATATCAACCAATCTGTATTTACCGGCAATGGGTACTGCTGGCTTGCTTCGGGTAGCTGTAAGAGGATAAAGCCTTGAGCCGGCGCCACCTCCCAATATTACGGCAATTACTTTTTTACTGTTCATGTTTCTTTTTTAAATAGACAAATACAAATCGATATATTGTTGAGCACTGGTTTCCCAGTTGGTTTCTACACTCATCATTCGGGTACGCAATTGTGTTAGCAACTTTTTATTTTTATACAATTCTAAAGCCCTGCCCATGGCTTGTAAAATATCTTGCGTATTTGCATGGCTAAAACAAATGCCGTAGCCATTTTCTTCGCCATAGTCAATTACCGTATCCTGCAAACCGCCGGTACGCCTTACCATGGGCACAGTACCATAACGCATGGCATACATTTGATTTAAGCCACAAGGTTCTACCCTGCTGGGCATCAGCAAAAAATCGGCACCGGCATACATTTGATGGCTTAACTTTTCGTTGTATGATATTTGGGTATTATAGTATCCTACATGCTGTTTATTGATTAGTTCTAATTGATACTCTATATTTTTTTCGCCACTCCCCAGTATTAAAACGCTAAAAATTTCACCAAAGTTTTCATATGCCGTGCTAATGGCTTCCGGCAATACATCCGCTGCTTTCTCCCCTACTAATCTTCCAATAAAAATAAACAATGGAAGTTCTATATTAAAATCAAAGTCATCGCACAGTTTCTTTTTATTTAATGTTTTTCCTTCTGATACATCTTTGCTTGTAAAATTGTCTAAAATATAAGTATCGGTTTTTGGATTCCAAACAGCGTAATCAATTCCATTGATAATACCGAAGCATTTATAAGCTTCCAAGTAAAACAGGTGTTCGAGTCCGTTAGCCGATTGAAATAATTCTTTCATATAACCAGGGCTAACAGTAGTAACCTTATCAGCACATTTAATACCACAAGCTAATGGGTTTACTGTATTATTCCAATCCAAAAGGCCCCACTTCCAGGTATCCCAGGCGGGCAAATAAGTGGCTTTTTCCCAATTCATCCAGCCCTGGTATTGAGCATTATGAATGGTTAATACCGTTCTTATTTTTGAAAGTTGATTGTACACAAAGCAATGCTTCATCATAAATGGAATGAGTGCTGTGTGGTAATCATGCACATGCACTACATCGGGCTGATGCTGCCAATGCCGTAACCATTCTAATACTGCAATTTGAAAAGCAACAAATCTTTCTGTATCATCATCGTAACTGTAAATCTTTTCACGGTCGAGCAGGCCATAAATATCTACGCAATACAAATCGAACCCAAGCTTATTTGTTTTTTCTTTTATAATAGTAAAATCAAAATAAGAACTGCCCATGTTAAAGCCACCCTTATGAACCACCTCCCATTCGTTGTCCAATAAAAACTTAGTACGATGCATTGGCATCACCACTTTGGCAATATGGCCAATGTCCTGTTGGTATTTAGGCAAGGCTCCTACCACATCGGCAAGGCCACCGGCTTTAGCCATAGGATAGCATTCAACGCTAACATGAAGTATTTCCATTTGTATAAAATTACCGATGTCAATTTAAGGCACTAAATTTTCATTGGCAAATATTATTTCAAAAATTATTTTTAGCCCGGTCAATAAAGAGCACTTCTAAATCTAATTTTTTAATGTTTCAATTTCTTGCTATTTTGAGCCACTTATCAACAAATAACCTATAACTATTATGGCCAACGACTTGCTTAAAGACAAGGCACCCGCTCAAAATGTGCCTACCAATTATGGTGCCCTTACTACATTAGTTACTGTATTCTTTTTTTGGGGATTTATTGCTGCCGGCAATAGCGTCTTCATTCCATTTTGTAAGCATTATTTTGCTTTAGATCAATTTCAAAGCCAGTTAATTGACTTTGCTTTTTACACCGCTTATTATATTGGAGCATTGCTACTGTTTGCCAATGGTGCTTTTGGAGGAAAAGACCTGGTGGGAAAATGGGGATACAAAAAAAGTATTGTATATGGTTTACTGTTTTCGGCACTGGGTGCTGCTGCAATGATTATTGCAGTAAATGCCAATGCATTTGCCGGTATGTTAGTAGGTTTATTTATTGTAGCATTGGGTTTTTCGTTGCAACAAACCGCAGCACAACCTTTTGCCATTACACTGGGCGATCCTAAAACCGGAACCAGCCGTGTTAATTTAGGAGGCGGTATCAATTCATTTGGAACAAGCATTGGCCCCATTGTAGTGGCAGTTGCTTTGTTTGGAAGTACCGCCGCAATAACCGACGAGCAAATTGCTGCACTAAGCCTTGGCAAAGTAATTACGCTATACATTGCAGTGGGTGCTTTGTTTTTGTTTGCGGCCGGTCTTTTTCATTTTGCCAAAAAAGTTCCTGATGGTATTATGGAAGAAAAAAGCGAACCTGCACAAAAAGCTTTATATACTTTATTAATAATGACAGGGCTGCTGATAATTGCCTTTGTGCCGGTTTTTGGAAGTTATAAAACCGACCTTACCAATGCAAGCGAAGCCGAACGTCATGCAATGGAAGCATACAGAATGCGTTGGTTATTGTTGGCCCTGGCAATTGTAGTAGGTGGTTTGCTTTTTGCAAATATGCGTGCACAAAAATCTCCGGAAGGTTGGGGCGCAATGAAGTACCCACAATTGGTTTTAGGAATGTTGGCCATATTTATTTATGTAGGTGTAGAAGTAGCCATCGGAAGTAATATAAGCGAGTTATTAAAACAAGCCGAATTTGGCAGCAAGCAGGCTTCGGAGGCAACGCCCTATGTTGCTATGTATTGGGGAAGTATGATGATTGGCCGCTGGGCAGGGGCAGTATCTGCATTTAATCTCAGCGATAAAAACAAAGTACTGCTTCAAATTTTAGTTCCATTTATCGCATTTGCAATTATTATAGGAATTAATTCTTTGGCAAAATATGATATGAGCCCGTTGTATTATTATGTAATATGTGTTGCCATTCAGGTTTTGGCGTTTTATTTAAGTAAAGACAAACCCGTGAGAACCCTTATCATTTTTAGCATACTGGGTGCCGCTGCTATGCTGGTAGGATTATTTTCTTCGGGCATGGTGGCCACTTATGCATTCTTAAGTGGGGGATTATTTTGCTCCATTATGTGGCCTTGTATTTTTGCATTAAGTATTGCAGGCCTTGGAAAATACACCACACAAGGGTCTGCATTTTTAATAATGATGATTTTGGGTGGAGGTATTATACCACCTTTGCAGGGTAAACTTGCCGATATTATTGGTATACACCAGTCTTACTGGATTCCGGTTGCATGTTTTGCTTATCTTATTTTCTTTGCATTTGCCGTAAAACGCACATTGATTAAGCAGGGAGTAGAGTATGAAGTTGCAGCATCGGGCGGGCATTAATTTATACAAACCAGAATGAAAAATAAAAATGAGAAAGCAATTTACAATAGGAATTGATATAGGTGGTACTACTACAAAATTTGGAATAGTAGATGACCAGGGAAATATTCTATTGCAGGATCGTATATCAAGCAACAAGCATGAATATGTTGAAGATTTTATAGACGAACTTCATAAAGGCATTTGGCCTATGATTGAAAAGGCCGGTGGTGTAGATAATATTAATGGCATTGGAATGGGTGCACCCAACGGGAATATTTATACCGGTACCATTGAATATGCGCCCAACCTTAAGTGGAAAGGCATTATTCCTATTGCCAATTTAGTAGGCAAAAAATTTGGCTTACCCACACGCCTTACCAACGATGCAAATGCGGCTGCAATGGGCGAAATGATTTATGGCTGTGCCAAAAACATGAAACACTTCATTACCATTACTTTGGGAACAGGCGTTGGTAGCGGCATTGTAATAGACGGAAAAATAGTGGTGGGCCATGATGGATTTGCCGGTGAACTTGGGCATACCATTATAAGGCATAATGGCCGATTGCACAAAAGTACCGGACTCAAAGGCAGCCTCGAATCTTATGCCTCGGCTTCGGGAGTAAGAGAAACTGCCATAGAATTGCTTACCAAATATCCGGAGGCCGATAGTTTATTAAGAGATTATACTATTAATGAACTCACCAGCGAAACAGTTTATAACTGTGCCATGCAAGGAGACAGTATTGCCAATGAAATTTTTGACTTTACAGGAGAAATATTAGGAGAAGCACTGGCAAACTTTGTAATGTTTAGTTCGCCTGAAGCCATTGTACTTTTTGGAGGATTAACCAAGGCCAATGAAATATTAATGCGCCCTACCCGAAGAAGTATGGAAGCTAATTTACTCCCCATTTTTCAAAACAAAGTAAAACTTATTTACAGTCAATTAAAAGAAGCCGATGCCGCCATACTGGGCGCCAGTGCTCTTATGTCGGAATAACATTTAATGCATTTAATTCTAAAATAGCGCTCCTTTGGTGCGCTATTTTTCGTTTGGGCTTATGGAATAAATGAAATCAAAAGAACAAAGTTCTTCTTATATACCATTTTGCAGATGTTATTTGATGTTTTGCAGAAAACAACTTAATCAATATTGCACGCTTTGTTTCTTTACATAAAGTATAGCCATTTTTTATGTATTGTATCGAAACAAAAAATTTATCACACAGCTTTAGTCCTAATGCTACGGTACTAAATAACATTAATTTAAAAGTTCCCCATGGATCTTTATACGGATTTTTGGGGCCCAATGGTGCCGGCAAAACTACTACCCTACGCTTACTATTAGGGCTTTTAAAAAAGCAACAGGGCGAAATTTTTATAACGGGCAAAAATTTACAACAAAACCGAATTAAAATTTTAAAAGAAGTAGGCTCTATGATAGAGAGCCCTTCATTGTATGGACACCTAACCGCCAATGAAAATTTACGGTTGCTGCAAAAAATTTATGGTTGCCCACAAAGCCGTATAAATGAAGTATTAACTATTACTGGCATTTTGAATACCGGGCAAAAAAAAGTAAATCAATTTTCTTTAGGCATGAAACAACGCCTGGCTATTGCAGTGGCACTTTTGAATAATCCCTCTCTACTTATACTCGATGAACCCACCAATGGGCTTGATCCTTATGGCATTTTGGAGATAAGAGCTTTGCTTAAAAAACTCAATGAAGAACATGCTGTAACCATCGTTGTATCCAGTCATTTATTAACCGAAATTGAAAAATTGGTAACCCATGTTGGCATTATCAATAAAGGGGCAATGCTTTTTCAAGACACTCTAAAAGCACTCACTGAAATGCAATTAACTTCTGCCAAAACTAATTTAAAATGCAATGCACCTGAAAAAGCATTGGAAATAATTCAATTGTTCAACCACAGCAGCACCGTTTTGAATGATCGGATTATTTTACCGGCTCTTTCTCCCCTTAGCATTGCACAACTAAATAAACATTTAGTACAACAAAACATTGAAGTGTATGAAATATCTACCCTTGAAAACGACCTTGAAACCATATTTATGGAACTAATAAATAAAAACTAATATGACAGTTTTTTTAAACAGCCTGGTAAGTGAATGGATAAAAAAAAGCAGAAGTTTTGCAGACTGGCTGGTATGGCTGGGAGCATTTTTTGTGCCGATAGTTAACACAATTATTTTTTTAGTTTATCCAAACCAAATTTTAAAGCTTCACCAGGAATCGGATTTTTGGAATGCTATTTTCTACCGCTCCTGGGAAACCATGAGTATTATGTTGCTTCCCATGGGAATTGTACTGGCTGTAAGCCTCATTACACAGATTGAGTTTAAAAACAATTGCTGGAAACAGTTACATACTTTACCTATAAGCTTTAGCAGCATTTATTTCTCAAAGTTTATTGTATTGCTGGTAATGCTGGTTCAACTAATTGTATTGTTTAACATAGGAATAATTTTTAGCTGTATAATTCCCGCTGTATTCAATTCAAATATTCCTTTCCCTTCATTAAAACTGCCCTGGCAATGGCTCCTTTTGGAAAATGGAAAGTTTTTTATTGTAAGCATCCCCCTATTATCGTTGCAATACCTGCATAGTTTGCAGTTTAAAAATTTTCTTATTCCAATTGGTGCCGGCCTTGCGCTGGTGATTGGCGGATTAATTGCCTTATCATGGAAGTATGTTTTTTTATTGCCGTTTTCATATAATAGCTTGTTCTTTTTTCAGACCCTTGGCAAGCGCTCACCCGAACACAACATCCTATTGTGGTCTTTGGCATACTTTGTTTTATTTACCCTTGTGGGTTATATTCTTTATCTTTTCAAAAAGGAAAAAGGATAGTAAAGGCAACATGAAAAAATCATTCATCATATTTCTGAATATTGGTTATTGGATTTTGTATTTATTGTTGCTTTCGATGTTTTTAGCAATGCTTACGGCAGGAGCAGCAAAAACCAGCTCCGATAAAAGTGATTTAATCTTTAACTTTTTTAAGTTAATGAGTATAATGACCGTTTTGCCGGGAGTGTTGAGCTTTTATATTTTTTATCATTATATTTTTAATCATTTCCTTTCCAAAAGAAAAATTGGGCTCAGCATTGTTGCCGGGTTGATAACAACATTTATATGCGGCACTCTTGCATTTGCAGGGCTTAATTTATTAAACAAGGGATTATTGTTTAAATATAATGGCTGGAAAGAAGTATTGCTAATGATTGCCTTTATGAGTATCCTTTGTATGATTCATGGAATTATTGCTTTAATCATTAAAGGTTTTATAAAATGGTATGAAGAAATAAAGCTGAAAGAAATGCTTCAGCAAAAAAATTTTGAAACAGAACTTGCCCTGGTAAAATCTCAACTCAACCCACATTTTCTGTTTAACAGCATCAATAATATTGATGTACTGATTGAAAAAGATTCCGCTAAAGCTTCTATTTATCTTAATAATCTTTCGGACATGATGCGTTTTATACTTTACGAAACAAAAACCGATAAGATACCCTTACATACGGAACTTGCTTATATTAAAAAATATATTGAACTGCAAAAACTAAGAACTGCAAACTCAAGTTTTATTCACTACAAGTTGAATGGAAACATAGGGCATCAAAAAATTGCTCCAATGTTGTTTGTACCTTTTATTGAAAATGCATTTAAACATGCCGTTGACAAAAGAATGCAGAAGGCAATTGAAATAACCATTAACATTATGGGCAACAAAATAGATTTTTTTTGTAAAAATTCTTTTTCATCTGTACCAATAGAAAAATTGGAAGAAGGAGGCCTGGGCAATGAATTAATAGTAAAAAGGCTTGAACTACTCTACCACGACAGGCATACTTTAAAGCTATTAAAAGGAAATGAAGAATACACAGTAGCCTTACAAATAGATTGCAGTTAATAAAAAAATTATTATGCTGAAAATAAAATGCATTGTTGTAGAAGATGAACCGCTGGCCATGGAACGTACCACTAATTATATTAATAAAATACCGGTTTTATCTTTTTTGAATGGATTCGATAATGCAATGGATGCTTATAGCTATTTACAAACAAACCAGGTTGACCTTATTTTTTTAGACATTAACCTCGGAGAAGTTTCTGGAATACAATTACTGGAATCGGCTAAAATAAATGCTCATATAATTATTACAACTGCTTACCCCGATTATGCATTAAAAAGCTACGACCTTAATGTAACCGATTACCTGCTCAAACCTTTTCTATTTGAAAGATTTCTTCAGGCGGTAGATAAAGTAGTGCAGCAACTTAATACCAAATATGAGTCCTTAACCAAAGATTTTATTTTTGTAAAAACCGAAAAGAGGTTAGAAAAAATTCAACTCAATGAAATTCTATTTATTGAAGGCATGAGGGATTACAGAAAAATTCATTGCCATTCAAAAAAAATTATGACACTTCAAACCTTTTCCGAACTTGAAAAGGAAATTCCGCCGGCTATCATTTGCAGAGTACATAAATCGTGGATGGTTTCTATTAATCAAATAACATCGGTAGAAAAAGATAGTATAAAAATTAAAGAAACAGAAATTCCTATTTCCGACAGTTATAAAAAAAAGTTTCTTGAACTAATTGGCATATGAGTACTTAAATATTTCTTGCCAAAATTATTCAACAGCACTCACCATTAATACAGCAGGCACGGCTCTTTGTTTTCCATTATCACTTGGCCAAATGGTTTCCTTACCGTTAATAAGCATGCAACTGCTTCCTCCTCCATCCAGATTTAGCGCTTCTACACATCCCACAGCTTTCATTAGTTCTGCAGCTTCAGTTAAAGTAACGCCTGCGGCAATGCCCGGGTTTCTGCCTTCAACCAACATCACAATTAATGTATTGTTTTTAGTATATCCTATTAATGTACGTGGATGACGATCGTTGTGGGCTTTACCGCTAAATTTTAATTCCTCATTGTTTGACACGGCTACTTTGCCCTTTTGCACCAATACAGGGCCACCGCCTACTGCAGCGTCCATTTTCCAGGGTTTTAATTTGGCATTTGGCTTTCCGGATTTTTTTAAAGAGTCTTTTGTAAATGGAATAGTTTTTTGCGATGCAAGGGGAAATGAAAGCGTTGAATCGGAATAAACCCAGGCTATATCGGCTTTTCGTTTTGCAGAAATTCCAATAGCGCCATTGTAAGCATGACGGTAAGTAAGTGTATCTTTTGCCTTACCGGCAATACTGTGAATATTATACCCAACTGTTTTACCGTTTTTAACAACAAGGTTTAGGTTTTGATTGGTAGCAAATGAAAAAAAAGTGCTGTTAACTATCAAAACCGGTTTATTATTTTTATCAAAAAATTGTTGAGGCGTTAGTCGTCGTTGTACAGTAGTGTCGGTTTCTACAATCAAGTTTTTATTNNAAGAATGATTTCATTAGAAGGTAAAAATAAACCCTGCATAAATACAGGGCAATAAACGAGGATTTTATAAACTATTTTCTTTTCCCAAACATTAAAGCCACATAAGCCGAAAAGAAAAATTGCTTTTGCTTTTGGTAAACCATTTGAGGAATTTTTTTGCTATAAAATTCTCCGGTGATTCCTACTTCAATGGCACTTACAACTTCATTGTATCGTCCATAATCGAAACGAACGGCCGGCTTTAAATATAAGCCGGGGGTTACTTTCAAATCGCCCCATCCGTCGCCAAAACCCGGGCCGCCATATATTACATTATGATCTAAAAAAAGAATACTATCGGCAGACTCGTATTTTACAGATGTTCGCTGCCCGTTTTTATCTACATCCAGCATATAAGGCCTAAGCAGGCCAAGGCTAACACCACCGCCAACATTAGCCGTAATATTTACACCATTTTTATTGCCTTTGTTCCCAATCAATTGCTGCATTTGCACCCCCAATTTTACAGGGTAAAAAAAGTTTATTTTACCATAAATAAATGGAGTGGAATATTGTCCGTTGTTTCCGGTTTGTTTTTCTTCCTTTATATGTTTTTTCTCCGAAATATCTAATTGAAATAACAAACCACGTTTCACAGATTTGGCTCTGCCAATTTCAAATAATCCACCGTACCCATCGCTGGTTAATTTAATGCCAAATACGGTTTGTTTTCTGTGAGCAATTACGCCTTCTTCCTCTAACCTTGCCATTGCATCTATACGCTCTTTCCTAATTTCTTTTTTAGTTTTTGGCTTTTCCAATTCCTGTGAAAAGGCATTGAAAAAAAAGCATCCGGCAGTTAGCAGCAATAATATTTTCTTCATGAATAATTTTTACTGGAGTAAATTTATGCAAATTATCAAAGCAATATTGTTATTATAGATACAATATAGCGATGAAATGCTGCAATCAATTTTCTTTCATTCATAATAATTTTAAATATGACAGCCGAAATAGTTTACCAGGGACATCTTAGATGTGAATGTACGCACCTGCAAAGCGGTACTATAATTGAAACAGATGCACCAACCGACAACCGTGGAAAAGGCGAAAGATTTAGCCCAACAGATACCGTTTGTGTGGCATTGGCCACCTGCATGATTACTACTATGGGTATTAGAGCCGCCGATATGAATATTGATTTAACGGGCACTACCATACAGGTAAAAAAACACATGCTTGCAGAGCCAAGGCGTATTGGAAAAATTGATGTAACCCTCAATCTTCCTGCGGGTATTGAACCAAAAACACAGGAAATTTTCCAAAAAATTGGCGACAACTGTCCGGTGATGAAAAGCATTCACCCCAATTTAATTGTGGAGGCTACTTACAACTGGGGTTAACATTAAATTGCTTTTAAAATTTGGTTACCAATGGCACAATGCAAACAATGTTTGTGATTACAATACTCATTTTTTAATTGAATGAGCGCCTGAGAATCAAATGCATTTTTATTGCTTACGCCTAATGCTGCAAAGCCTTTGCTGATGCTGTTTTTTTCAGCAGAAATATGCTCCAGCCATCGAATGGCTTTTTGTTGCAGTTGTAAATTATTATAGTAATAACCATAAGCATACAACATGGGAGCAATGGTATTGATACAAATATTTTGAACCATTTGAGCCCCCAATGTTTTCTTTTTAAATGCAACCGGTTCATCAAGGTTGTAATGGTAATGCCAATAATCATTAGCAGTTACTTGTAAATGTGCGGTAACCTCTGTTAATTCTTTAGCCTCTCTAACAATAGAAAACAAATGAGAACTACAATGAATGAGCATTGCCAATTGTGACAACCTTATGGACGGAAAATTAGCAGGCCGCATTCTTAGTTGAAATAAGGGTAAATGTGGTTTTTGAAGTGTATATTTTTTTTGTAAAAATTCGTATTCTCGTTTAAGCATCTTAGGATAGTCTTCATCAAAATTTGTATCTAAAATTGCTGCCTGCCCAAGCAATAAGGCTTCTAATTGATGAATTTGATTTTTATGTTTTGCTAATATGGTAATTGAAATACTCCTTGCAATGGCTTCAAAAGCATCGGCATTTACTTTTACACCAAAATTTCGGGCAAGCATCCACCAAAACACTTCTTCCCAATGTTGTTCATTTTGTTGAAGTAAATCGGAAATATACCTGCTGCGTTGTTGCAACCTTTCGGTAAGTAATCTTTCTTTCCATGCGGCCATGTGTAAATACGGAATGGAACTTATTTGTTGACCACAAGCAATAAACTGCGTGCTCTGCATTAAAGATTCATACTTATTTAAAAGCAGTACCGATACAAAGGGTTGTAATTCTAAAGTTGAAAAAGGAAGTTGGAGTTCTTTGTTGTTTTTCCAAACAACATGTAAAATAATATTTTTATAGTTTAAGTCTTTGCTGTGTTGATGCAAATCCCAATCGCTTGCATTTATATGCAATTCTACATTTCCTGCCCATTCGGTATTGTTTATTTTAATACGGGCATCTAAGAAATCGGGGCCCTGGTTGGTATTCAAAGTCCCTGGTCTTATTACTTCAATTTTATCGCCATTGGTATCAACAATTTGATTAGCGTTGTAGTGGCGAAATTGCCAAATGAATTGTAATAGCTTTTCGGTCATAGGTACGTGTTTTCCCTAAGATAATACAGCACTTATAAAAATCAAAGCAACACCCTATAATTTTTGTAATGCCTGAACTACCCGGCTCACCGGCAGGCCCATTACATTGTAAAAACAACCTTCTACCCTTTTAATACCAATTACACCTATCCATTCCTGTATGGCATAAGCTCCGGCTTTATCGTAGGGTTTATAATGATCTATATAAAATTCGATTTGTGCCTGGCTAAGTGGATGAAAATGTACAGTAGTGGTATCGGCAAATAAGATGTGATTGCCTTTATTTAAAATTGCTACTCCTGTAATTACCTGGTGAATATTGCCCGACAATTCTGATAGAATTTCAATGGCATCCTGCCTGTCTTTGGGTTTTCCAATAATTTTATTATTGCAAACCACAATGGTATCGGCAGCTAAAATTACAGCAGTTTGTTTAAGCGCATTTGCAACAGCCAATGCTTTGTTTTGTGCAATGTATATAGCAGCATCGGCAAAGCCCAGGTTGCCGGGAAAACTTTCGTCGGTATCGCTTACTATTACTTCAAATTCAACCTCGGCCCATTGCAATAATTGCTTTCGCCTGGGTGAACCGGAAGCCAGGATAATTTTTTGCATAATTAATAAATAAAAAATAGCATTGACAAAATACCTGCAAGCATTACCATTTTTACATAACTACTCAATTGATGATAATGGCTTACTTCTGTTGCATCTTTTAGTTTTTTAAGAATATATACCAACGGGGCAATTACAAAAAGAAAACTGTATAACACTATCCACCACCAACCCGACTGCCAGGCATACAATTGCACAATCAATAGTGCCGCAATAGCTACCACCAGCCAAACGGCAGTAAACACTTTTGTTGCTGGAACACCCCATACAATGGGCATTGTGCGGCAATTAAATTGTGCATCGCCATAAAGGTCTTCCAAATCTTTTATCACTTCCCTTATGAGTGAAATTACAAAGGCAAATGCCGCATATAGCATAGTGAATTTAAAAAACTTTCTTTCGTCAACAATGGTAGAATCGCTCCAAACCCTTAAGTTGGCTCCACAATAAAAGTAAACACTCAAAATTACCCAAACAGTTAATGCAGCAATTATAATATTGCCCGACAGCAGTTTTCTTTTAAATGTTGTAGAATAAACCCAAAGTAACCAAACACATACCAAATTTACAATAGCAATTATCCAGCTTCCGGTTTTGTAACTTATATAAAAACTCAACAAGATACCCAGGCCCGATAGCAACCAATGCCATACAATAATCCAGCGGCGTTTTAAAATTTTATCCACCACCACTTTAGAAGGTTTGTTTACATGATCTATTTGTAAATCAAAATAATCGTTGATAATATAACCCGCTGCGGCAATAAGTACCGATGCTGCTATGAGTAAATAAAATAGAAAATTGCTGTGAGGAGGCTGTGCCGGATTGGTTAATAATTTTTCAAAAACACAAAAATAAAATAGCCATTGCGTAAGCGCTATAAAAAAAAGATTTGGCCACCGGATGAGTTTAAAAAAAGCGAGTATTAGTTTCATTTATGGGTTTATTAGATAGGGCAAATTTATTTTGAGGCAATACCATCATCATCGTTCCATTTCCCATGCAATTTCAACACTTTTTCTATTACATCTCTTACACAACCCTCACCGCCTTTTAGAGGTGAAATATATCCGGCTATATCTCTAATTTCGGCAACGGCATTGCTTGGGCAACAGGCAAGCCCTGCCAATTGCATTACTTTACGGTCGGGCATATCATCGCCCATATACAAAACCTCTTCTTTGACTATACCATACTGTTGCATGTATTTTTGCAAAACAGTTGTTTTATCGGTTATACCCATTTCTACATTGGCAACACCCAATTTTTCTAACCGCAATTTAACAGCTTCGCTGTTTCCACCAGATATAATGAGCAAATGATACCCTTTTCTTATTGCTAACTGCAAGGCATAACCGTCTTTAATATTCATCTTTCGCACCATTTGCCCATCATTAAAAACAAGCAAGCTGCCATCAGTAAGCACACCATCTACATCTAATGCAAATAACTTTATTGGTTTAAACCTGGCAAGAATATTCATATTGTTTTTATTGGTTATCTCTCCATTCATAAACCCAGCTACTTTGAATCATTTCAAGATGGCCTTCATTGCTTTCTTCGGGTTTACCGGCAAAATGTGGTATTTCTAATACCCATTTGTGTAAATCGGTAAAACGGATGCGGTAAATTTTACTTTCACTAAAATCGTTTCCAAATCGTTCGTACAATTTTTGGGCTATATCTTCATAGTCGTTCCAGTGAATGGGTGGTTCAAATGTCATAACATATTAGTTGTGCTTATGAGCCAATTTGCAATACTGCAAAATTAAAGTGGCATCACTTGCTTTTGTTTGAAAAATAGTTTCTTTTATCAATTACTATTCTTTTTTTAGTTCTTATTCTTACAGAATGATTGATATTACTCTCCTAAAAATTGGGTTTGATCAGGAAGGGTTACTTCAATTTCGCCTTCGGCATCGTCTAACAAAACACACTGGCATCCCAGCCTCGAATTTAACCTGGGATTCACAGCCCTATCAATAAAATCTTCTTCCCGGTCGCTTAGTTCTTCTACCAGGTCTTCCCCTTTTTCAAGGTATAAATGGCAGGTACTGCAAGCGCAAACCGCTCCACAATTGTGGTGCAACTCTATATTGTTTTTTAAGGCTACTTCTAAAATAGACTGTCCCGCTTCTACGTTATTAATGGTTACAGGTTCTAATCCTTTCTGTTCGAATTTAAATTTAATACTATACATGCTGCAAATTTCGGGATTGCAAACCTAAGCCAAATTACCAATTAAGAAAAAAATACACTGATTTATATATATTTATCAAAACAACCCCTTTAAATTCGATAGACCTTTATCAAAATAAAGAATACAAATTCGATGAAACTATTTATTTCCGCAATATTTATTCTATGCTTCATTGTGTTTATCGGGTGTGATAAAAAGAAAAAAGGAAGTGAACCGGTACCAGCCATTGTAATAAGAAAAGATACTGCACAATTAAAAAAAGAAATAGCGCCGGCACGAAGCCCAATCATAAATATAGTGGACAGTTTTATACCCAAGTCAACCATTCTTTATATAAAAGATAGCGCAGCCACCAGTGAACGAATCAGCTTTAAGCTGGGAGCAATTTTTGGTTCTAAATTCAACAAAACCATTAAGGACAATAAGATTAGCATTATAGGGCCGCCCATGGTTTGGTACAAAAGCAGCAATGCTCCATTTTATTTTGAAGCCGGATATCCGGTGAATAAAAAACCACTAAAGCCCGCAAAAAAAATACTTACAAAATCAATTGGTGGAACACATGCAGTAGTGGCACATTTCTACGGCCACTATTCAAGTACTTATGTGGGTTATGAAGTATTGGCCGAATGGCTTAAAGAAAGAAAGAAAAAACGCAGTGGACAACCTTATGAAATTTATGTTACCGATCCTTTTGACAAAAATAGTTTACCGGCAGATCCGTATAAAGTAAGAACAGATATTGTATTCCCTTACAAATAAACATTCAACCAAAGAACTTACCCACCGGCAATTAAGGATTCATAATACTATCGGTAAGCCTTAAATACATGGTTCGTAGTTTTGGATGTGCTGTAAACAGGCGCAAATGCTTGTCCAGTGTATGTATATCTTTTCTTATGGCCGGCCCAGTTTGTACTTTAGCAGGCGAAAATTCTTGAATGCGGTTGGCAGTTTCTAAAATCAAAGGTTTTAAAGTTTCAAAAGGAACATTTTCCTTTTGACAAAAATCTTCAGCAATGGAATATAAGTGATTAGTAAAATTGCTTACAATCACTGCAGCGGCATGTAATTTTAATCGTTCCTCATCGGTACTTCTACTTACAATGGGCGAAATACTTTTTGCAAAAGTTTCAATATAATTCAGCGACTCCTGGTTATTTCCATCAACTAAAAAAGGAATGGTAGGTACTTCTTTAATTTCCTTCCTTAAGCTTTGTAATGGATACAATACACCATAAAAATTAGAATACTGTGCCAATATGTCGATGCCTACCGAGCCTGCAGTATGTACCACACATTTTTTTTGTATATCGCCTTTTACAAAAAAACTTTCTAAGGCTGTATCGGAAATGGCAATAATAAAAAGATCTGCCGACTGATCGGCCACGCTGCTAAAATCACCTGCTGCTGCACCTAATTCCTGTGCAAGTTGTTGAGCATGTTCTAAATCTCTACTTATAACCTGGCTAATGTTGTGGTGCCCGCTTTTTACAATAAGACGACCCAATACACTGGCCACATTGCCGGAACCAATAAGTGATATCTTCATAGTATGTAGCTAAATTTGTAACAATGAAAATACAAAAAAAGCTGGCAATTGCATATTTCCGCACAAAATTGAATTTGCTAACACTCATTCACAAACGAAGTGGAGGTAAAGCTGCTTTCCAAATTTTTTGTACGCCAATAGTAAAGTATAAAGGAAAACCAGGGCTAACTTTTATAGCAGGCAAGCCGGCTTCTTTTTTATTGAATAAGCAATGGATACGTGGTGCAGAGTGTAACCCCGTTGGACACAAAACAGTTTTAATATTACATGGCTTTTCTTCGAGCTACCACAAATTTGATCATATTGCTGCAAGTTTTATTGAAAAAAATTATAGGGTACTTGCATTTGATGCTCCGGCACATGGCAGTAGCGATGGTAAAATGGTAAATGCATTGGATTACAGAAACATGATTATTGAAATCATTCGTTTGTACGGGCCTATTAATTTTTTTGTTGCTCATTCCTTTGGCGGACTGGCTTTATGTCTTGCTTTGGAGAAAGAAAAAATTTCATCCAATGTTAAGTTGGTTTTAATAGCACCGGCCACTGAAACAACTACTGCCATGGATGATGCCCTTAGATTTTTAAACATTACCAATATAAATGTAAAAGAAGCCCTAAGCAACCATATTGAAAAATATAGTGGCTATCCACCGGAGTGGTTTTCTGTACGCAGGGCAATCCAAAACATCAAGGCTAAAGTTTTATGGATTCACGACTATGAAGATTTTGTTACACCAATAGAAGATGTATTAAAGGTACAGGCAGACAAACCCGAAAATGTGGAGTTTTATTTTACCCGGGGTTTAGGCCATCAAAAAATTTACCGGGATTCGATAGTTAAACAAAAAATAATTGAATTTCTTCAGTAGAAATTAACCATTCATAATTATCAATTAACCTTTCATTCCAGTTTCAACTTTTCATAAAAAATTTCCATTTTTCATTTTTACTTTAATATTGCAGAAATCTTCAGGTTGATAGTTTTAAAAAGAAAACAAAAAATCTGTTGCTAATTTCGAATATTTTTTTACAAATGAAATCTTATAACTAATAGGTTTTCAACATTATAAAACTGATATTTTCTTATGGCTAAAAACCTTTTGATAGTGGAGTCTCCGGCAAAAGCCAAAACTATAGAAAGCATTTTGGGAAAAGATTTTGAAGTAAAAAGCTGTTTTGGGCACATTCGGGATTTAGAAAAAAACGACATGGGCATTGATGTAAAAAACAATTTTACACCTAAATATATTGTACCTGCCGAAAAGGAAAAAGTGGTTAGAGATTTAAAAGCCCTGGCAAAAAAAGCCGAAGAAGTTTGGTTAGCATCGGATGANNGAAGTGCTGAACCTTGATCCCAAAACAACTAAGCGAATAGTTTTTCACGAAATTACCAAGCCGGCCATTCAAAAAGCCGTGCAAAATCCACGAACTATCAATATGGCATTGGTAGATGCACAGCAGGCACGTCGTGTGGTAGATAGATTGGTTGGGTTTGAACTTAGCCCGGTTTTGTGGCGAAAAATTGGCAGACAAGGTGGTTTAAGTGCAGGCAGGGTTCAAAGTGTAGCTGTAAAATTAATTGTAGAAAAAGAAAGAGATATAAATGCATTTGTACCGGTGGGCAGTTTTAAAATTGAAGCCTCACTGGCTGCAAAAGATTTAAATAATCGTTCGGTAAATTTTAAAGCAGAAGGAAACAGGTTTACAATAGAAACAGATGCCCAGGCCTTTTTAGAAAGCTGCAAGGGCGCCGAGTATAAGGTTAAAGACATACAGGTTCGTCCGGGCAAACGTACGCCTGCTGCGCCTTTTACTACTTCTACTCTTCAGCAGGAAGCCAGTAGAAAATTGGGATATGGCGTAAGTAAAACTATGTTGCTTGCACAAAAATTGTACGAAAGCGGAAAGATTACTTATATGCGTACCGACAGTGTGAACCTGAGTGATACGGCAAGAGAAGCCATCAAAGCAACCATCCAAAGCAATTTTGGAAATGAATATTTGCAGGAGCGTCGTTATAAAAATAAAAACGAAAGTGCACAAGAGGCACACGAAGCTATTCGACCTACCTATATGGAAAACCAATCTGCAGGCGACCCCGAAACCAACCGACTGTATGAATTAATTTGGAAACGCACCATTGCAAGTCAAATGAGCGATGCAGAGTTTGAAAAAACCACGGCTAAAATAAATATCAGTACCAATAACGAAGAATTAACTGCAACAGGTGAAGTTTTAAAATTTGATGGATTTTTAAAAGTTTATATGGAAGGCAACGATGAAGAAGAAAATGAAGAAGGCGAAAGCCGCTTGCCCAACCTTACAGTAGGCCAGCAATTGGAGTTTAATGAAATGACGGCAACAGAAAAATTTACCAAACATTCAGCCCGTTATACAGAAGCATCGTTGGTAAAAAAATTAGAAGAATTGGGCATTGGCCGCCCCAGTACCTACGCCCCTACCATTTCTACCATTATTAAAAGAAACTATGTAGAAAAGAAAGATAAGGATGCAGTAAAAAGAAATTTCAGAATATTAAAATTGAAAGCCGACACCGTAAGCAAGGTTACAGCAATTGAAAATACAGGGGCAGAAAAAGCAAAGTTATTCCCTACCGACCTGGGCTTGGTAGTTACCGATTTTTTGAACCAGCATTTTAAAGATGTAATGGATTATTCCTTTACTGCCAATATTGAAAAAGAATTTGATGAAATAGCCGATGGCAAAATGAAATGGAATAAAATGGTAGGCGAATTTTACGAGCCATTCCATGAAGGTGTAGAACATACTTTGGAAAATGCCGAACGTGCAGTAGGTGAAAGAGTATTGGGCGTGAGTGAAGATGGCAAGGCCATTACAGCCCGAATGGGCCGCTATGGACCAATGGTTCAAATTGGTTCGCAAACCGATGAAGAAAAACCAAAATTTGCAAAGCTTAAGGCTACTCAAAGTATTGAAACCATTAGCCTTGAAGAGGCCATGGATTTGTTTAAGCTCCCATTGAATTTGGGAGAATACGAAGGGCTGGAATTGAGCGTAAACATTGGTCGTTTTGGCCCTTATGTAAAATGGGGCGAACAATTTATTTCTTTACCAAAGGGTGAAGAACCTACAGAAGTTGATTTGAACAGAGCCATAGAAGTAATAAAAGCCAAACAAGTAGAAGATGCTCCAATTGGATTTTACGATGAAAAACCAATTACCAAAGGCAAAGGACGATTTGGCCCTTTTATAAAATGGAACGATTTATTCATCAACGTACCAAGGGCATATAATTTTGATGCGCTTACGCAAAAGGACTGCGATGAATTGATTGCCAAAAAAATTGAAAAAGAAGCCAACCGTTTTATTCAACAATGGCCCGAAGAAAAAATTGCAATTGAAAATGGCCGCTGGGGCCCATTTATCCGCTTTGGAAAAAAAATGTTGAAACTTATGGCCGGCCCCGAAGGCAAGTACACAGCAGAGCAATTAGCCACAATTGATTTGGAGGAAATTAAAAAAATGATTGTAGCCCAGGAACCCAAAGCTTTTGATAAAAAAACAAAAGCGGCTCCAAAGAAAAAGGCCGCTACCAAAAAAGCAGCTACCAAAAAATCTGTTACTAAAAAGAAATAAATTTTTCATGAAACGTACCTATATAATCTTATGTACTATTCTTTTGTGTATGCAATGCTTTGCACAAAATGATAGTAATTCAACAGCAACAACAGTATTAAAAAAAGGGTTTTACAAAAGTTACCAGGAGTATTTAGATAACAATCCTTCTATAATTGCCGATTTTACAACCAAACTCTACAGGGCCAATAAAAAAGACACTACCATAATTGCCGGCAGTTATGATTTAACAACCCCCAATAAAGACATAAAAAAGCCCTGGGGTTTTTGCGATGGCGAAAATGTTTTTATTAGATATTGGTCTTTAACCGGCAACGATTATTGGAAGTTTCAATTACCCGGACCGCATCCCTATATTTTGTTTAAACAAAAAACCATTATAGCCTCCGGTGCTCCGTTAGTAGCGTTAACATCCGCCGCAATTACTACTGCAATACCTGCTGGTTTTGATGCAATGGTGATTACAAAATCGGGTAAAGTAAAGCATGTTGGCAAAAAAGTAATGCGGTCAATATTAGCCGATCAACCGGCATTATTAGCGGAATTTAAGAAAGAAGTAAAAGTAATGTCTAACAGCTTTCGAATAAAATACCTCAAGATGTATAGCGAAGCTGTGGCAGGAAAAAAGTAAATGGAATTGCCGAAAGCATCAGCATTCACTTAATCCTAAGGGTACATTTACGGCTAAGCCTCCATCGGCAGTTTCTTTGTATTTGCTGTTCATGTCTAGTGCAGTATCCCACATGGTTTTAATAACGCCATCCAGGCTAACCTTTGCAAAATCAGGTGCACTTTGCAAAGCCAGTTGACTGGCAGTAATTGCTTTTATAGCCCCCATGGTATTTCTTTCTATACAGGGAATTTGAACAAGCCCGGCAATTGGATCGCAGGTCATTCCTAAATGATGTTCCATAGCAATTTCACCGGCCATTAAAGCCTGTCGTTGAGTACCACCCAGGCATTCTGTAAGAGCGGCTGCGGCCATTGCACTACTTACTCCAATTTCGGCCTGGCATCCGCCCATTGCTGCCGAAATGGTAGCTCCTTTTTTAAAAATACTTCCTACTTCCGAAGCGGTGGCTAAAAACTGTATAATCTTTTCGTTGTTATCGCCTCCACAAAAACTTATGTAATAATGCAGCACTGCAGGAATTACACCGGCAGCGCCATTGGTAGGAGCAGTAACCACTCTGCCAAAAGAAGCATTTTCTTCATTCACTGCTAAAGCAAAACAACTCACCCAGTCTAAAATATAATTAAAATTATTTCCTCCTGCTTTTATCGCATTTGCCCATTCAAGGTAATTAGTATAAGGTTTACCCTCCATTAATTTTTTGTTTACAGCCGGCGCCCTTCTTCTAACCTGTAACCCGCCGGGTAAAAAACCTTCGGTATGGCAGCCTCTGTAAATACATTCCTGCATCACACGCCAAATGTTTAACAAGCCGTCTTTTGTTTGTTGTTCGGGCCTCCAGGCAGCTTCATTTTCCATTACTACTTCATGGATGGCCATGCCCGTTTTTCGGCACCAGTGCAGTAAATCTTTAGCCGTATTTATTGGAAAGGGCAGTTCAACCATTGCATTGCCTGCATTGGCTTCTCCCTCCTGCTGTACAAAACCACCGCCAATGGAATAATAAGTTTCTGCAAAAGTTTCACCATTATTTAGCTTCACTAAAAAGCTCAACCCATTGGGATGAAAGGGCAATGATTCTGCCATTAGAAATTCAATATCCTCAACAGGATTAAAGTTTATTTCATGCCTTCCTGCCAATATTAATTTTTTCATTGCCTTTATATCGGCAATTTTTGCATCAATATTATTTACATCAAATGTTACGGGATCATCGCCACTTAGGCCCAATTGCACGGCCACATCTGTACCATGTCCAACACCTGTTTTTGCCAAAGAACCGTACAACAATACTTCCAGGTCAATTACCTGCTGAAGTAAATTTTTAGCTTCCAGTTTTTGGGTAAACATTTGAGCAGCCCGCCAGGGACCAAGCGTATGGCTACTGCTGGGGCCAACCCCAATTTTAAACATATCAAAAACTGAAATAGATTCCTGGCTCACTTGATTGAATTAAATATTTCTTAAAAAAAACCTGCACTTTAAATGCAGGTTTATGAGTACTAATGTAATTAAATATTTTGGTTTATTGAATGCTTATTAATTCAACTTCAAACTTTAGATAAGAACCGGCCGGAATAATAATTGCACCGGCATTATTGGTTATGTTTTGATACCCATAACCCAACGATGGCGGAATGTACATATCAATTTTACCACCTGCTTTAATAAGAGGTAACAATTTTTGCCAGCCTACTATTAAACCTCCTAAAGGAAAGGAAACAGGGGTTGTACTTTCGTCAAACAATTGACCCGATGGAAAAAATGTTCCTCTATACTTTACGGTGATACCCGAACAAACATTGGCTGAACCACTACCCGTACCAGGGGTATGAATTACATAATAGGCACCACTGCTATGCATTACCGTATCGGCTACTGCGGCAGCAGAAAGGTATGCAGATAATTGTGCCCTTTCATTTGCAGGAGCTGTAGCAGTTGATTCTCTATATGGACAATTATCGTCTTTTTTACAAGATGCTGCCAATAGAGATAAAGAGATAAATAATAAACCGAGTTTTTTCATTGATTAAATAAAATTAGTGAAGTATAATAAAGACATTCTTTTTACAATTCTGCTGCTTGTTCTTTTTTTTCTTTTTGTTTTAGTTCCAAATAAAGCTGCTCGTTCATTTCCCATTTAAAATGCATTCGAAAATAAGAGAAAAATAAAATACAAATGAGTACGGCTATAACTGCCATCATAAAAGAGCCTGCACTGCTACCCGAAATTTTAGCATACCAATCGGGAAACCATAAATAAACCACCAATACAAATAAAATAATGGGCAATCCAAATACAATTGCCATTGGTAAGCCGTTAATAAATTTTGAAGAAAAACGGCTCTGTATTTCTCGCTCCTGCTCCCAGTAGCGAATAAACAAGCGTTCTTTTTCTGTAATCATGCGGCAAAAATAACACAAAAAAAAGCTTTGCTTGGCTATATTCTCATTTATAAATAAGTTTGTTACGATAAATCATATATTATGAAAATAGAGCAACTGGTTGTTCAATACCTGTACAAACACAAACAAGTATCCATACAGGATATCGGACAATTTAGCATTGGCACTAATGTAATAATTCCAACGGAAGGCGATAAAGACTATAGTTTGCCGGAAGGAGCCATTCATTTTGAATTCGATAAAAATGCACCGGCAGATGAAGGGCTTATTGATTTCATTAAAGAACAAAGTGGTAAAATTCGCTCATTGGCAGCATCCGATCTTGAATCTTATAGCATTCTAACCCGCCAGTTTTTAAACATTGGCAAACCATTATATATTGAGGGTTTGGGCACACTTCAAAAAACGCAATACGGTACTTTCAATTTTACCCAGGGAACACATATCAGCACTTTAAAATCCGAGGGAGGGCCTATCGTCATAAAAGAAAAAATAAAAGAAGACATTAGTTTTGCTTCCGAAGCAAAAAAAACTTCATCTGTAAAAGGTTGGATGATTGCTATCCTGAGTATTTTTATTTTATCGGCAGCAGCAGCAGTGTACTACTATTTCACAAAAGAAAAAGATGAAAAAGTTACCGAGGCAGTACAAGAGCCTTCTGATAACGACAGCACTAATCTTTCTACAACAAATGTACCTGCTATACCGGATTCAATTAAACAGAAAGACAGTATAGTATCTACAACTAAACTACCTTCACCTGATGGCAGTACATTTAAAATTGTAATAAAAGAATACCCAACAAAAGTAGCGGCAGAAAAAGCAGCATCAAAACTTAAAAGTTGGGGGCATACAGTGTTACTTGAAACTAAAGATTCTTCTACATATACAGTAGCTATGCCTTTTACCACAGCACTAAGCGATACATTGCGTGCTAAGGATTCGCTAAAGAAATTTTTTGGAGGAAAGCCATATATTAAATTGTAAAAAATAAATGAAACTTTTTTTACAACGCTATTTTTTAGGAGCATTTGTAATTGTTACTGTTTTGCACTTATGTGCTATTGTATTTCATTATGAAGATGGAAGATTTTTTACTAAGCCCTTACTTATGCCCTTACTGGCAGCAGCCGTATTTAATACAGCAACATCTTTAAATAGAAACATTATTATTGTTGCACTACTTTTTTCATTTGCCGGTGATTGTTTTTTAATGTTCGATTATATCAATCCTTCCTTTTTTATTTTTGGGCTTCTAAGCTTTTTGCTTACGCATGTGTTGTACATTTTTTATTTTTTAAAGCTAAAAGAATCCAACCCTTCCATATTTAAAACCAATATTTGGTTGTTGGTTTTAGTGCTGGGGTATGGTTTTGCCTTGCTGTATTTATTGTTTCCACATCTTGGCTCCCTTACCCTTCCTGTAATTGTTTATGCAATAATTATATGCAGTATGTTACTTGCAGCGCTTCATATATATAATAGTGTTTCCAAGACAACTGCTTGTTTTTTCGTAACAGGAGCTACTCTTTTTGTAGTTTCGGATAGTTTGCTTGCTATAAATAAATTTATGCATCCTTTTAACTTGGCATCTTTTTTAATTATGCTCACTTATTGTGCAGCACAATATTTTATTGTAAAAGGATTTTTACTAAACCAAAAAGCATAAAAAAAGCTCCCGATTAGGAGCTTTAATTTATTCAATTAATATATTTCATCTAAGCACTACTCTTTCCGATTCCAGCACGGTGCTATCGGTTCTTACGGCCTTAATAAATAATATGGTTTCGCCCTGCGGCTCAATAGCTATGTCATCTTCTTTTTTGCAGGATGTAAATATTACCGAAGATGTAAACAATGCAAGTGCTACTATTTTGAAAGATTTATTTTTCATATAAGGATATTTTTTGAATTTTAGTTAAACGATTACAGCTATTATTGCATTACTGAGCAATAGTGATGGTTTGTGTATATGTTTTTAGTCCTATTAATTGCCCCTCGGGAATGATAACTTTTAAAACCCTTTGTACACCATTTTCCTGCACTATTATTTCATAATGATCCAGGTCGGCATCTTCTTCTACTACAAATGTTACCTTGTAGGTTTTATCGCTTACTTTAGATGCGGCAAGCGAAACAAATTTTACAGGCAAAGCACCCACCGCTTCACAAAGCAATGCATTGTTGGATATAACGCTATTTGCAGGATTGGCTTTTATATAAGAGGTTAGCCAATTGGCAGGTGGAGACGCAATACATAATTTATTATTGTCAACAAATGCCGGGTTTGAATTATTAGAATAACCTGTAACAAAAATGGCACCGGCAGGTTTTGGCTTAATTACTTTGTTATTATAAATCCTTGCTGTTTGTTTGGGGTTGGTTTCAACATGAGTAATATAATCGCTTGCATAGATTGAATGCTGGCCATTTGCAGTACCATCCCAGCCAGTACTGTCCACAATATTATCGTAACAATTGTTGATGCCGTAGCCAAAAAGTTCAATAGCGTTTCCGCTGCCATACATTACTTTATTATTGTAAACATCGCCACTTGTATTGCCGCCCAAAATAATACCGGCTTGCTGCGATGGCTTATTTAACATACCAAAACTCTTAATGGTGTTATTAAAAATTTTAGTACCGTTTCTTGCATTTGAAACCTGGATACCATCCCACTGGCAGCGTTCTACTATACAATTACTAATTTCCACGCTATCCATTCTAATCGGCACCCGGTTTACACCATTATAAACAATACCGTCTGGTGAAGTATGCCCCACATACATTCCTTCGCCATTGATATCATGAATCCATAAATTTCTAAAAATCATTTTGGTCATAACATAACCCGGCTGCCAGGTTTCGGGATCGGCTGCATCATAATCGGTTTTGCAATAAACGCCCAATGAGCCTCCGCTTATTTCCATATTTTCCGCAGTTATATGATGGCTTTTTGAAATAGCCAAAGCACCGCCTATAATTTTAATTCCATATTGAGTGGGTCCACCCCAAACTTTAATATAGCGGCAATTGTTTCTAAACCGGAAAACCGGAGTAGTTACAGTTGTTTGAGGCATTATTACCAGGGGGCGGCAGGCATCGCCACCCACATTGTAAAATTCAATTACAGAATAATTGGTTCCGGTAATTTTAATTGTGTCCCCACCTTTCCAGGCTGAGCCATTGGGACGATAAATTTCACCGGGGGCTGCGGTTTGAGAAAGATAATAAGTTCGAGGTGCATCTGAGTTGCACTGTGCACTGGATTGTTTGCTACCAATAAGTAGCAAAAACCCAAACAGGAGTTTTTTTGTCATAGATATTGAGAGGTTTTTCTTGTGATGTCCTTTTTAGAGAACGACCAAATTAATGGTTTATTTTACGTTTTAAAAGCACATCAATTGTTGCAGTAGTTTGCCAATAATTATACCATTAAGTAAAAACCCCATACCCTCAAAAGTTAATGTTTAGTTACAGGAAAAATTATACTGAAACTAAAGCTCTTATAGATTTAAAACAACACAATAAATAGAAGTAGTTTTACGATGCTGTAATTCTATTTGGAATGATTGTAGTAAAATATTTACATTAAAATAAAACAATTATTTTTTCACTTATGCAATAAAAAATCCCGTTACATGCAGTAACGGGATTAAATTATAATTTGTACTTCTATTAATAACCCATGCCACCCATATCAGGAGCACCATGGCTATGAGGAGCTTCTTCCTTAGGTTTATCGGCAATTACACATTCGGTAGTTAACAACATACCTGCAATGGAAGCTGCATTTTCCAATGCAACACGGCTTACTTTAGTAGGATCAATTACACCGGCTTTAAACAGATTTTCGTATTCCTCTGTACGGGCATTAAAACCGTAATCTGCTTTTCCGTCTTTAATTTTTTGAACTACAATAGATCCGTCGATACCGGCGTTTTCGGTTAATGTACGAATAGGTGCTTCTAATGCACGACGAACAATGGCCATACCGGTTTGTTCATCGGCCAACTGCCCTTTTACTTTTACATCAATACTGCTAATTGCACGAATGAAAGCAACACCACCACCGGGAACAATTCCTTCTTCTACAGCCGCTCTTGTAGCATGTAAAGCATCATCTACCCTGTCTTTCTTTTCTTTCATTTCTACCTCGGTAGCTGCACCTACATACAATACAGCTACACCACCGGCTAATTTAGCCAGGCGTTCCTGAAGTTTTTCTTTATCGTAATCAGAAGTGGTTGTTTCAATTTGAGCTTTAATTTGATTTACTCTTCCTGAGATATCTGTTTTTTTACCCTTACCTCCTACAATTACTGTATTGTCTTTATCAATGGTAATAGAAGCAGCCTGGCCTAATGAAGTTAATTCGGCACCTTCTAATTTGTAGCCCATTTCTTCGCTTATAACTGTTCCGCCGGTAAGTACGGCAATGTCCTGCAACATTTCTTTTCTTCTGTCGCCAAAGCCCGGAGCTTTTACTGCGGCAACTTTAAGTGTACCACGCAATTTGTTTACCACTAAAGTTGATAAAGCTTCGCCTTCCAAATCTTCGGCAATAATTACTAATGGACGACCACTTTGTGCAACCTTTTCCAGCAATGGAAGAATGTCTTTCATTGCAGATATTTTTTTGTCGTAGATTAAAATGTAAGGACTTTGCAAGTCGGCTTCCATTTTTTCTGTGTTTGTAACAAAATATGCAGAGATATATCCTCTGTCGAATTGCATACCTTCTACCACATCTACTGTAGTATCAGTTCCTTTTGCTTCTTCTACTGTAATCACCCCTTCTTTACCAACTTTTGCAAATGCTTCTGCAATTAATTTACCAATGGTTTCATCGTTGTTGGCAGAGATGGTAGCAACCTGTTGAATTTTTTTGCTATCGCTACCCACCGTTTGGCTTTGATCTTTCAAATTCTTTACAATTAAAGAAACGGCTTTATCAATACCACGTTTTAAATCCATAGGATTTGCACCAGCAGCCACCATTTTCAAACCTTCGCTAATAATTGACTGAGCTAACACAGTAGCGGTTGTAGTACCATCACCGGCAATATCAGCGGTTTTGCTGGCAACTTCTTTTACCATTTGAGCACCCATGTTTTCAATGGGGTCTTCTAATTCAATTTCTTTTGCTACGGTAACACCATCTTTGGTAATACCCGGTGCACCAAATTTTTTCTCAATAACCACATTGCGACCTTTGGGGCCCAGGGTTACTTTTACAGCGTTGGCCAAAGTGTCCACGCCTTTTTTCATTTTATTTCTTGCTTCTATATCGAAGTAGATCATTTTTGCCATCGTAAAAAATTTTAAAATGTGCTGATTAGCTAATGTGCTAATACCACAAATTTGTTTAAGAATTTATTTTTTGAAAAAACTAACATGCTGAAAGAATCAGCACATTAGCTAATTAAACAATTGCCAGAATATCACTCTCTCTCATAATCAGGTAATCCTGCCCTTCGATGGAGATTTCGGTGCCGGCATATTTACCGTACAAAACAGTATCGCCTGCTTTTACAGTTACTGGTTCATCTTTTTTACCGGGGCCTGCTGCCAATACGGTACCACGCTGTGGTTTTTCTTTTGCTGTATCCGGAATAATAATACCACCTGCAGATTTCTCTTCTGCAGCAGCGGGTTTCACAATTACTCGGTCATGTAACGGAGTAATGCTTAACTTTTTTGCCATAACGCTATTGTTTTTAAATTTTTAGTGTGAATGAGTACCCAATTTTTTGGGTATGCGAAAGTAGGCTAATTTCATACCAAACGGTACAAAAAGAATTTGTGGCAGTAGATGCTGACAGATTATATCAAAAACAGTATAACAATAACAGACATTATTTCAGTCTTTTAAAATGTATAGCTTGCATCATTCAAAAGCAATTAAAACCGGATTTTTAACCCAATTACCGGGTGAGTGGAATTTCCTACCAAAAGCCTTGTATTTTGAAAACCGGTAAAAGCCACTGTTCTTGCCTTTCTTTTAAGTGTTCCGGACTTTAAAAAAAATGGAACACTGGCCAAAGTAGATACAGCGCCTATTAATGCAGGCACCGCCCCTTTAAAAGATTGTTCGTTAAATGTTTCTCCTTTTGGAGCAATTGCTGCCCCAATAACTATTAAACTTACTCCTCCACCCAACAATACCCAACCGGTTGTTTTCTTTCTTTTGCTTTTTTCAAGAAGTTCAATTGAATTTAACTGCTGTGCTTTTAATAGAGTTGGAACAAAACATAATGCCGTTACAATTAAAATTAATTTTTTCATTATTCAGGTTATTAAAGCGTGAGTTTAAATGTAATATTCATCAAATACAAATGCAACTTTTTAAAAGTCAATTTCAAAATAGGAAGCATAATTTTTAGCATAAAAACAATATTAAACCCTTAATTTTGCTCCCTCAATAAAGTTCTTTACTGAATGATTAGCAGAAGAAATATACGGGTTAAAGTGATGCAAACACTATATATATTGGATAGTGTAAGCGGCGAAAGTAAACCTGGCGAAGCACAAGCTATACTTACTAAAAAGATAGATCAAACCCGTGTTTTATTTACCTACTTAATATACTTTATTACAGAAGTGGCACGCTATGCCGAAAAAGATGCTTTGCAAAAAGCAAGTAAGCATTTACCAACTGCTGCCGACCTTGCAGTAAATACCAAAATAGCCGGCAACGAATTGCTATGGAAAATAGTAGAGGATGCAAGCTTTAAATCTTCCATTTCAGAAGCAAAACTGCAACACCTGGCAGATGCCGACCTCTTAAAAAAAACCTATCAACAATTAGTAGCCAGTACCGAATACCAGGAATATATAGAAGAAGATAGCCGGGATAAAAAAGAAGAGCGAAAAATTTTGGAATATATTTTTAATGCGCTCATGCTACCCAACGAAGATTTTATTGCACATATTGAAGAAAAATTTATTAATTGGGATGATGATGCAGAAATGATGCAAACCCTTGTATTAAATTATTTACACAAACCGGCAGCACTGGCTTTTCATGATATATTAAGCAAAGAAAAATGGTCGTTTGCAAAGGATTTACTGAGTACTGTTTTGGAGAAAAAAGAGCATACGCTCAAAATAATTAAACCCAAACTAAAAAACTGGGATGCCGACAGAGTTGCATCCCTTGATTTGATTTTGCTTCAAATGGGGGTTTGTGAGTTTTTATATTTTGATACCATCCCTACCAAGGTTACTATTAATGAATACATAGATTTGGCAAAAGCATACAGTACTCCACAGAGCGGCCAGTTTATAAATGGCATTTTAGATAATATTCATAAAGAACTATCTGCTGCCAATAAGATTGAAAAAAGAAATTTTAAAAACAGTACACTTTAAATATGCATAAGAATTTTGTTTGGGTAGCAATGCTGCTTGCCGGATTTACAGCCTGCGATGTTCGCACTAAAGATAAAATTGCCGACGACAGCAAGGTTACCGCAGATACGAACGGTTTAAATGCCGAAACTGCACTCACTACTTCGGTACTATTAATAGATACCACTTTTAATTTTGGGAAAGTAACCGATGGCGAAATGGTAGAATTTAGTTACCGTTTTAAAAATACCGGAACCAATCCGCTTGTAATAAGCAATGCGGTTGCAAGCTGCGGTTGTACTGTACCCGAAAAACCCGAGGCGCCTGTAAAACCCGGTGAAACCGGTTATATAAAAGTGAAGTTCAACAGTGAGGGCCGGGTAGGTCAAACTCATAAAACAGTAACGGTAACCAGCAATGCAAACCCACCCTTTCCCGAATTATTGCTTACCGGAGAAGTAACCGCTAAAAACAAATAATTTTTTAAAACAAAACAACAAACATAATCATGCAACTACTGAGTATTTTTTTAATGATGGATCCCAACGGAAAAAGCAGCAGCACAAGTACTTTAATCCTTATGGGTATGATGATCCTTGTATTTTATTTCTTTATGATTCGCCCACAGGCAAAAAAAGCAAAAGCGCAAAAAAAATATATTACCGATTTACAAAAAGGCGATAAAGTGGTAACCATTGCCGGCATTCATGGCACTATCAATAAAGTAAATGACGACAATACCATTTCTTTGGAAACAAGCCCTGGTAGCTACATCAAAATTGAAAAATCGGCAATTAGTATGGAATGGAGTGCACAGGTAAATAAAGTGGCAACAGAAGAAAAGAAGTAAAAATTCAACAATAAAAATTCAAAAAGGGAGCTTACAAATTTGTAGGCTCTTTTTTGTTAACCTTACCTCAGCCGCTAAAAATATTTTTACCTTTTATTTTTTACTTTTACTCCATGACATTAAAAGTTGGCCTCACCGGTGGAATTGGCAGTGGCAAAAGCACCATAGCTAAAATATTTGAAACCCTTGGCATACCTGTTTATTATGCCGACGACAGGGCCAAGGCTTTAATGAATGAAAAGGAAGATTTGAAAAAAAACATTATTCTACATTTTGGGGAAGATGTTTACCTGAATGGAATTTTAAATCGTTCATACCTTTCTTCACAGGTTTTTAATAACAAAGAAAAGTTAGATTTATTGAATGCATTGGTACATCCTGTAACCATTACCGATGGAGATGAGTGGATGAATGAGCAAACTGCTCCTTATGCCATTAAAGAGGCTGCACTCATTTTTGAAGCAGGCGTTCATAAACATTTAGATTATGTAATTGGGGTAACAGCCCATGCCCCACTTCGAATTGCCAGGGTAATGCAGCGAGACCATATTACAGAAGAAAAAGTTAGAGAAAGAATGAATAAGCAAATGGATGAAGAAGAAAAAATTAAAAAATGCCATTTTGTAATTCAAAACAATGAGGAGCAATTACTGATACCGCAGGTATTGGCATTGCACGAACAATTGCTGGCCATTGCAAAAAAATAAAACGCAGAATATTTAAAAACAATCTGCGTTCAGTTTTAAATAGTATCATACTGCCAAAGCTTATCTAAGAGAGTACACCCAATGCCTGTTTAATTTTTGCGAATCCTTTTTCAATATTGGTAATGCTATTGGCAAAAGAAAGCCTGATGCAATCGGGTTCGCCAAATGCTTTACCACTTACACTGGAAACATGCGCATCATTCAGCAAGTACATACAAAGAGCATCGGCATCTTCAACCATCTGGCCATCGGGTGTTTTTTTACCAAAGAAAGATTTTACATTGGGGAAAATATAAAAAGCGCCTTCGGGTTCGTTACAAACTAAACCGGGAATATCTTTTACTAATTCCAATACCCTTTTGCGGCGTGCCACAAATTGAGTAAGCATATCAGCCGTAGGCTTTAAATTATTACCCAGGGCTTCAATTGCGGCCCGTTGAGTGATAGAGCTTGTAGCACTGGTAAACTGGCCCTGTAATTTATCTATGGCTTTTGCAATTTCAACAGGCGCTGCTATATAGCCGAGCCGCCAGCCCGTCATAGCAAAGCCTTTGCTAAGGCCGTTAATAATAATTACCCTGTCTCTTAAAAAATCAAATTGAGCTATGCTTTCGTGCCTGCCTGAAAAAATAATGTGTTCATAAATTTCATCGCTCATTATATAAACCTGCGGATGTTTTTTAAACACTTCAGCTAATGCTGTTAACTCCTCTAAACTGTACACTGCACCGGAAGGGTTGCAGGGAGAAGAAAACATAAACAGCTTTGTTTTTTCATTAATAGCTGCTTCCAATTGTACAGGAGTAATTTTAAACCCGCTGTCTAAAGTTGTTTTTACAAAATGAGGAACACCACCTGCCAGTCTTACAATTTCGCTGTAAGTAACCCAGTAAGGCGTTGGAATTACTACTTCCTCCCCTACATCTACCAAAGCAAGTACGGTATTGGCAATACTTTGTTTTGCACCTGTACTCAGCACAATTTGTTCTGGCGTGTAAGCTAAACCGTTATCTCTTTTTAATTTTTCGCATACAGCCTGTCTTACATCGAGATAACCAGCTACGGGTGTGTAATGACTGTAGTTTTCGTCTATTGCTTTTTTTGCTGCTTCTTTAATATGGTCAGGCGTATCGAAATCGGGCTCACCTAAACTAAGATCGGTGATGTCGAAACCTTTTGCCCTTAATTCTCGGCCAAGCTTAGCCATTTTAAGGGTTTCAGGTTCGTTAAAACGGGTCATTAAAGAAGAAAGTGCCATGCTTTTGAATCAATTTTTTGGTGAAGTACAAATATACTTATTTATCGTAGCTGAATTTCACAGCAGATAAATCGGCCGGATGTTTTCTGGTTCTGCTTACTTCATAATGATACAATAGCTTGCCTAAATTTTTCATAAACGGAAAACCCACTGCCTCATAATCATATTTGTCATCATTATATATTCCATCTGAATTGCAGTTGATGGTAGCAGTTACCAAAAACTCAATATTTTTTTCGGTATCAATAATATAAGCCGTTTCGGTAAGTTGCCCATAAGCGGTACCCGATTTACTAAATGAGCGGATGGCCGGAGGAATCTTGCCTTTTTCGGTTCCAAACAATATCATTTTTGTATAAGCATCTGTATATACTGCCGGGTCGTAATAGGGATAACCCGATTCTGATGGATAGCGACTCATATAGTTCAACACAAATTGCCTGTCGTCTTCTGTAATAACAAATCTTTCGGAGGATTTTACAGTTTCAGGAAAAATTAACGACTGCATAATATGATGCAGTTCATCCAACGGCAGACGATTCTTTTTAGAAAAATTCATAGGTCCATTTTCAAGTTTACCGTTACTATAATAACCGGTTCCTAAAAAATCGTTTCTATTGTCGTAATGTTTGCGGTTTACCTGTAGAGGAATACTGTACAACAGGTTTTTATTGGTATCAAAAAAACGAATAGGGTTGCTGGTTCTATTTTCCTGCTCAGTTAAAAATACACTGAGCCTATGTAATATTTGTGCTTTAGAGTACCCTTTTTTGTGCAACTGTGTATTAATATACTCCTGCCCCAACATTTCATACAAGCGATTAAATGCGTCGTTGTCGCTCACTAAAAATATTTGCTTAATATATTGAGCAATGGTTGGCAGGCCATCTGCAGTATTGGGATCATTAAAAGTAGCAACCTGGCCACTATATCCTGCATCGGTAATCATTGTACTATTTTTTGTAAGGCCGGGAATATTTAATTCCTTTAATTTTTGGAGTGCCAACAATGCAATGGGAAATTTTACTGTGGAGGCCGGGTAAAAATAGGGTGCATTTTTTTGGTTGAACTGATGCGTTTTTAAAATAGGATTACCTTCTTTGTCTCTATCAATCTGAGTATACATTATTTGAACATTTAATTTTTTCCTGTTGATAAGAATACTATCGAACAATACTGGTTGCGTTTTAAGGAGGGTTGCTAAAAACCTATCTTCAGCCAGTTCTTCTGCTTGTGCCTCGGTAGTAGTTTGGGTAGAAGACAATTCTGTATTAGAAGTGGAGGTTCCTTTTTTTGAAGAAGAACATCCAAAATTTATGGATAATATCATAAGTGCAGAAATGGTATAAAAAGCTTTGAATGTCATTGATTTCATTTGAATGCAAATTGAGTGAAATTTCAAAAAAAGTAAGCGATATCCGTCAAATGCTTTTTCCCCTATCTTTGCACACTTATCAAAATTTAACAACGAAGCAAACAAAAGAATTTTACAATGAAACTGAAAGGTTTAGTTTGGTTTTTGACTATAGCATTGATCCTTATTTCCCTTTGGGAATTGTCCTACACCTGGGCGGTGCGTAGCTTCGAAAGCGATGTGAAAGAGCAGGCAACCCGCCTGGTGAAAAAATCAGCACCCGGTTTAGCACCGGCTGAAAGAGATGCTCTTATTGAAGTAAAGAAAGACAGCATTCTTGCCAATAGCAAAGACAAAGCAATTTATCCCATTTTTGGTACTACTTACCAAAAATGCAAAGAGCAGGAACTTAACCTTGGTCTCGACTTACAAGGCGGTTTGGCGGTTACTTTAGATGTTGCCCTGGATGGTTTATTAAAATCAATGGTAAACAATCCAAAAGACCCCGCCTTTATTAAAGCACTTGAAACAGCCAGGCAACAAAAAACTACCAGCGAGGAAAACTTCGTAAAATTATTTACCGATGCTTATACCAAACAAAATGGTTCTGGCAAAATTGGTTCTTTGTTTGCAGGCCCCGGTAAAGATATTAAGGTAACCGATAATGATCAATTGGTTTATACGAAAATTCGTTCGGTATCGGATGTAGCTATTAACCAAACTTATAAAATACTTCAAAAACGTATTGACAAATTTGGTGTTGCCAGCCCTACCATCAATTTGGATGAGGTTAAAGGTATTATCCAGGTAGAATTGGCGGGTATTAAAGATCCGGAAAGGGTTGCAAAAATTTTGCAATCATCTGCCAACTTACAGTTTTGGGAAACTTATCGTATTGATGAATTAGACAAAGCTATTGTAGCCGCAGATGAAGCCATGCAAAAATACCTGAACGGAATTGCCGAAGGCGATACCTCAGCTATCAAAGATTCTGCATTACTGGCAAAAAATAAAAATCCATTAATCCGTTTAATGAATCCTATTGCTCCACAGCAGGATCAAAAAACAGGAAGGATTGTTTACCCCGGTGTTTTTGGAAGTGTGTTGCTATCGGATACCGCTACCCTAAATGCCTATATTGAAAACCCGGTTGTAAAAAGCAAATTGCCTGCAAACCTTAAGTTTATGTATGGAATGGAGCAAAAATCGGCTAAGGGCAACCAGCGTTTTGTAGAATTATATACTATTAAAACGGTACCCGGTTCGGACAAAGCTCCCTTAGAAGGCGATGCTGTAACTGATGCTTCGCAGCAATATGACCAAATGGGTAAACCATCGGTTAATATTAAAATGAATCCTACGGCTTCAAAAGTTTGGGGTAGAATGACAACCAAAAATGTTGGCCGCAGCGTAGCCATTTCTTTGGATAATATTGTTTACAGTGCTCCCAATGTTAATGGCCCTATTGAAGGTGGCGATACCGAAATTTCCGGTTCGTTTACGGTACAGGAAGCTACTGATCTTGCCGGTGTTTTAACCAGCGGTAAATTAGATGCTCCAGCAAAAATTGTTGCCGACCAGTATGTAGGCCCTACCCTGGGGCAAGAAGCTGTAAAAGGTGGTGCCATGTCGTTTACCATTGCCTTTCTTGTAATTTTTGCTTTAATGCTTTTATATTACAATACTGCGGGCTGGGTTGCAAATGCAGCATTAATATTAAACCTTTTATTCACTATTGGTATTTTAGCTTCTCTTGGTTTTACTTTAACTGCAGCAGGTATTGCCGGTTTAGTATTAACTATCGGTATGGCTGTAGATACCAACGTAATTATTTTTGAGCGTATTAAAGACGAACTTGAAAAAGGTAAATCCTATCAACAGTCGGTACAGGATGGTTATTATCGTTCTTTAGCACCGGTTTTGGATGGCCACGTTACCTCATTATTAACCGCCATTATTTTATTGTATTTTGGATTGGGGCCTGTATTAGGTTTTGCTACCACTCAAATTATAGGTTTAATTCTGTCGTTATTCTGCGGTATCCTTGTTTCAAGGCTTATTACAGATATTTATACCAATAGAAAACGCCACTTTAAATACTCTACTGCACTTTCAAGAAATCTTTTCAAAAATGCAAACTACAACTTTGTAAAGTTTAGAAAAGTAGCTTATGTAATTTCGTTCTTTGTATTTGCATTGGGCATTGCTACATTCTTTAATGGTTTTGAACAAGGTGTGGAATTTAAAGGTGGTAGAAGCTATACCATTGAGTTCCCAAATGCAGTTAAAAACGATGACGTAAGAGACGAACTGGAAAAAGTGTTTGGCGACTACCCGGTAATTAAAACTGTAGGAGATAACAGGCATTTGAACATTACCACTTCATACAAAATTGAATCGGAAGGTACTACTGCCGATGCAGAAGTGCAAACAAAATTGTACGAAGGTCTTAAAAATGTGTTACCCGCAAATCTTAGTTACGATGATTTTGTAAAGAAACACATTCAAAACAGGCAACAAATAAAACCCAGTATTTCAGATGACTTAAAACGTGGCGCTGTAAAAGCAACTTTGTTTGCAGTATTCATAGTATTCCTTTACATCTTTATTCGATTTAAAGACTGGAGATATTCTTTAGGAACTATTTTCACTTTGATGCACGACGTATTGGTTACTTTAATTGTATTCTCTTTCTTCAAAAACATTGTACCATTCCCGCTCGAAATTGATCAGCACTTTATTGCTGCTATATTAACGGTAATTGGTTTCTCTATGAACGATACGGTAATTGTATTTGACCGTGTAAGAGAATACAGCAGAGATATGAAAGGTGCCAGTAAAGAAACCATTATCAATAAAGCAATTAACCATACTTTGAGCAGAACCATTATGACTTCGTTTACGGTATTTTTAACATTGTTAGCATTGTTCATCTTTGGAGGTGAAGTAACACGTGGATTTGCTTTTGCCATGTTGATTGGTGTTGTTACCGGTTCTTACTCATCTATTTTTGTAGGTGCTCCAGTACTGCTTGATTTTGCAAAAGACAAGCCCTTGGGCGCAGCTAAAGAAGTAGTGGTTCGTAAAAAAGAAGTAGCCCCACCATTGTAGTTGTGAAGCTCTATCAATATTCAAAACCCATCGGCAACGGTGGGTTTTTATTTTTACTAAATAAGAAAGCACATGCCATGCTAATCATTATACTCCATGATAAATCAGCGCCAACATAATAATTAGCATTCCTTAATTGGCTGTAAGAAATTGGATATTTACTTTGGTGAAAATCAACTTTAACCTTTATCCAATAAAAAAGCTGCCCCATTAAGAACAGCTCAACATTTTTTTATCAACTTTACTAAACTGCAAAGCTGGTGCCGCAGCCACAGGTGCTGCTTGCATTGGGATTGCTAAAAGTAAAACCCCTTGAATTTAATCCGCCCTGCCAGTCAATTTGCATACCGGATAAATAAAGTGAATGTGATTTATCCATCATACATGCAATACCATCAATTTCAAAGTGTTGATCTTTATCGGTGGGTGCATCAAAATTTAAAACATAAGTCATACCGCTGCAACCCCCACCTTTTACCCCTACTCTTAATTTTTGGGCTTTATCAAAGTCTGGCTCATTCATTAATCTTCTAATTTCTGCAATGGCAGAAGCTGTGAAAATAACAGGTGCCTGTATTGCTGTATCCATTGAATTATTTTTTTACAAAATTACATCGAAATATAAGAAGCAAAGCTTGTTTCAATTTCGAATGAAGGAAATAATTCTATAAACAATGCTGGGCAAAACGCTATTTTTGCTAACTCAAAATTGAAAAAACAATGAATCTTGAACTTACTATATTGATTGTTGGTTTAGCTGCAGCCACTTTAGCTCTTGTGTGGCTGATTGCAGAATTTAAAGGGATGAAAGAAGAAATAAGATCAAGAGCAGGCATCAATAACGAAGCCATGAAATTAAAACTACAGGCTTTTGAAAGGCTTACACTCTTCACCGAAAGAATAGCTTTGGCTGGTTTGGTTACCAGAGTGTCGGAAGAAAATCCGGCGGCAAATGCAGCTACCTTTCATAACAGTCTTATACAAACCATCAAAACAGAATACGATTATAATGTATCGCAACAAATTTATGTAAGCCCCGAAGTGTGGAACGCCATTCTAAAAATGAAAGACCAAAATATTTTTATCATAAATCAATTGGCGGCTGGCCTGCCGGGCAATGCTACTGCATTAGATTTAGGCAAAGTATTATTACAATACAGCCTTAACCCCAATGCAGAATTAAGCAAGCTGGTACAGGAAGCCATTAGTTATGAAGCTAAAAAAGTGCTGGATGCCGGCAACCAATATATTGTAAACGGAGCCAATTAGTTTTTTTCTATTAATTAAATATTACATAGATAGATTATACTTTTTGAAATTATACGTTAAAATATTTGATGGTCGGTTTTTTTAGCTTTGTATAATAGTTAAATTTGCGCCCACTCACCATTCAATGTTTTGCTGAAATGAAAATAACCAATGCAGGCGCTTTCATATTTATCCTTTGTAGTTTTTTATTTATCAACCTGCATGCAACTGCTCAGCAATCTATAAAAGGTAAAATTTTTTCAAGCGATCGCAGACCCATTTCTTCTGCATCAATAGCACTCTTAGGAAAAACTTCCGGATTTACCGCAGACAGTGAAGGCAACTTTGAAGTCCCCGGCAGAATGGTACAACAAAGCGACACATTGGTGATTTCATCGGTTGGCTATAGAACTCTTCGAGTGCCGGCTTCCAGGGCATTATCGCAAAACGAATTTCTATTATCTGAAGAATCCAAAATGCTGGAAGAAGTAAAAGTGAAAAACTATACGAATGAAGCATCCGAAGGTTCTAAGGTTGAAAAAACGGGTTATTTCCGTGGATGGTCAACCCGAAAAAGCCAGGGCGAAATTGGCAGAATGATTTATGTAAAAAGTGATGACTACTTAGTGGACAGGGTAAGGTTTAAATTAAACAGCCAATGCGATACCTGCATCATCAGGCTACATATCCGCTCATTAACCAATGGCTTGCCCGATGAAGATTTACTAAAAGACAGTGTTGCAATGGTAGTAACCAGGCATGGTTTTGATGATAAGTATGTAGAGTTTAATCTTGCTAAATACAACCTGGTAATTAAGAAGAAAAAATATGTATTTGTAAGTTTAGAAACCATTAATTGCTTTAGTACAAGCGGCAACTGTTCATTGGCATATATAGGAACCGAGCCTGGTTCGTATCTTTTCAGAACAAGAGATTACAGAGACTGGCAGGAGTCGGCCGACCACAGCCTATACTTAAAAATGTATTATCGGTTTTAGAGATTAATGTGCATAATCTTCTTCAAAATTTCCTTTTATTCTTTCGATGGATGGATTAAAATATCCAAATTTTAAATGAGGAAATTCTTCCTGAATTAATTCGAGCATTTGTTTTACACCCATACACTCACCGGTTTCCATTACCCCTATTTTACCCAAATACCAATCGGGGTCAATATTGAAATTTCGCCATTGAATCATACACAAATCAGTTTCTTTTATTAGTTTTCTCAAAGCTTCGTATTCTTCAATGCTATCCGTCATACCGGGGAAAACAAAGTAGTTTAAACTGGTCCATCCGCCAAAGCTGCGAACTATTTTCAAACTTTCTACAATATCATTAAACTGATAATTATTGGGCCGGTAATAAGGCGTATATACCGATTCTCTTGCAGAGTTGGTGCTTACTCTAATGCTGTTTAACCCAGCTTCGCACAGTGCTTTTACTGCATCGGGTTTGCTGCCATTTGTATTAATATTGATACTTCCTTTAGCCGTATGTTTTCTAATTTCAATGATAGATTCTCTGATGGTTTCCCACATCAATAGAGGCTCGCCTTCGCATCCCTGCCCAAAACTTACTAATGGAAAAGGTGCGGTTTCTAAATGCGGTACGGTAAACTCTACAATTTCTTCGGCGGTTGGTTTAAATGTAAGTCTATCCTGGGTGCTTACAATGCTTTCTTCTACCGGTTGAAAACTAATGCACCCAATACAATTAGCATTACAAGCAGGCGATACGGGCACCGGGCATTCCCATCTGCCAAGAGACAAATTTCTGGCAGCAGGGCAAGTATATGTCATGCAACAATTTTGCATCAGGTGTTTTACCAATCGATTGTGCGGATAGGCTTCTAATAAATGGGCTGCTCCGTTTTCAATTTGTTCGTCTTTAAAGCCAATAGATTCCTGCCGGATATCTTTTTCAATTCTAACTGCAGGCACATATATTTTTTCGTTTAACCAACCTGCCGCTGTGTAACAAAACAATGGCAAAGTAGGCGCATCTTGCTTGGTTTCGTATGCAGCCATATACAACCCTGTATGTGCAGGAGGAATAAATGCAGCCACTGCCCAACCCAATTCGCAGATGCGCATCTCTCCGGTTTCTACATCAATTCCAATTCCTCTTCGGCCAGGCAGTTCATACAATTGCCCACCTTGTGGCAGTTCTATCCATTCGTCATCCGGAACAGGTACGGCATCCCAGCCACTGCGGCCGGTTACATACAGGCTGGTGTCTTCAAAAATGTTTCCCTTCCCATCTGAATATAAAATAAAAGGCGATTGAGTAATTGCTTGCATTTGGCAAAGTTAGCTTAAGAAAGAAGGAAAAAGTTAAAAGTAAAAATTAAAAAATGGGGCGCACTATAAATAAAATTTTATCAGTTTTGTCTATAGTGGTTTTATTTCTCCATTGTTCGCAACGAAAAGTACTACAGCGTTCGCCAGGAAATTTAATGAAAAACTACTTTTCTTTTTTATACTAAAGACTGCCTCTTTTGATTTTTACAAAAAAGATTAAACTCAGCTTCATTAATAGCATCGGCCACCTTAGTATCGAGTGTAAACTGGTAAATATGATTATTGGTAAGCTCAATGGTAAGGATGCCGTCTTTTATTAATGCAAAATCAACCTCGGTCCAGCTAAAATGTTTTTGTGGAAACGAAGGATAAATAATTCCTTCTACATTAAACTGAACTGCTGGTTTTTTACTACTGTAATATGCAAATACGGCAACTACCATTAGGAATAGGCCCAACCATAAATTGCCATAAATAAACCAAATAATGGCATCTACAATAAACAATACTTCTATGCCAAAAAAGCGTAGAATACCGGTTTTATTTTTTGTCAAATAAATTGCAAAACCTACTATGGAAACAATTGCACCAATGGCAACAAGCATTTGTTTGGAAGCGTTTGTTTCTCTAAAGAAAAATGCAGCAAAGCCGGCTATATTCAACAAAGCAATAATTATGCTAACCAATCTATAAGACGCTGCTTTATGATTGGGCAGTTCTATTTGAAACTGGCTTTTTACTATGGATGACATGAGGTAAGCAAGTTGCACAATTTATACAATACCCTTGCTCCTACATTTTCGTCCCACTCATTTTTACTTACACCTACTTCATTTAAATCGAATCCTATTATTTGCCGGCCCGATTCTTTTACTTTTCTAAACAAATAAAAAATTTGTTCTGTTTCAAAACCACCCTGCACCGGAGTACCAGTTTGCGGACAAAGTTTAGGGTCTAAACCATCAATATCAAAACTAATAAATACATGCTGTGGAAGTTGCGAAACAATATCATCTACAATGCTGCGCCAGGTTTCACCCTCGTACTGTCGTTCTTTAATTACTTTATCAAAAAAAGTAACTACTCTGCCATTACTCTTTTGAACATAGTTGAGCTCTTCATCGCAAAAATCTCTTATACCTACCTGCACTAATTTTTTAACTGCAGGCACTTCGCTTAAAACATTGTACATGATAGATGCATGCGAATACGTAAAACTTTCATAAGCCTCTCTAAGATCGCAATGAGCATCTATTTGCAAAATGCCAAACTCAGGATACTTTTCACCCATTGCCTTTATGTAACCAAAGGGTGTGCTGTGGTCTCCTCCCAATAATCCCACTAGTTTTCCCTGTTCCAGTAACTCTTTGGTTTGACCATATACCCAATCATTCAAAAAAATGCTGCCTTCATTTATTTCTTTCAGCGACTTGCACATGAATTTGTTTTCCTGCAATTGTTCACCATGAGAAATATAATTAATGTATAATTCAGCTTCCTTTCGCAGGTAATCGCTTTTGGTTAAAACTTTTTTATCTACAGAGCGCATGTAATAACCCTGCTTCCACATATCAGGATAATCAGGGTCAAACAAATCAACCTGCAGGCTGGCCGTAAACAAATGCTCCGGAGCTCTAGCGGTACCGGCGTTGTAGCTTACTGTAACTTCCCAGGGAATGGGTAATATAATTAAACGGGCATCTTCTTCGGTTGTAGGAAGTCCAAAAATATTGTTATCGGGATTACCCACATTATTGGGATCAAAATTCAACAAATCGACCATGACGATATTTTAAAAATTTTTTGCAAATATAGTTTCGTTTTTTGTTTTGGGGTCTGTTAAAAATCAATCTTTTCTTGCTCAATCACCAACCAATTGGGTTAACTTTGCCATTCATTTAGAATGAAGCATTTTTGGTAAAAATGCACTCAAAGGAATGTTCATTAAATCTTGAGTATTAATATGAAAAAAACTCACATTATCATCCTGGTTGGCATTGCGGCACTTATTGGTGGTTTGCTGGCTTATTCGGTTGATTTTTCTACTTATGATACTATTGCATCTGCTCAGAAAAAACAAGGGAAGTTTGTGCATTTAATTGCAAAGCTCGACAAATCGCAGCCTATTGAATACGACCCTGTAAAAAATCCAAACTATGTATCTTTTCACGCCATCGACAGCCTGGGTGGTAAAACCAAAGTAGTGTATCACAACAGTAAACCTCAGGATATTGAGCGAAGTGAACGCATTGTAATGAAAGGCACTATGAAGGATGGACATTTTGAATGTAAAGACATTTTGTTGAAATGCCCCAGTAAGTATAAAGACGAAAAGGAACATCTTCAAAATAGCGTAAAAGAAACCACCACTTACTAAAAGCAAATCACTGTTGATGAAATTTATTGGAGAACATTTACTACCCGGCCAACTCGGCCACTTTTTTATATTATTGGCTTTTGTTGCTTCTTTAGTTGCCAGCATCGCCTATTTTAAATCATCGGGAAAAACACAATCACCCGCTCATGCACAATGGATAAAAATTGCCAGGGCTGCATTCCTGGTTCAGGTTGCAGGAATAATTGCTGCATTTTCTATTATTTTTTATATCTGTTCCAATCATCTCTACGAATACATGTATGCATATAAACATGCATCGCTTGAATTGGAAAAAAAATATTTACTGGCCTGCATTTGGGAAGGTCAGGAAGGGAGCTTTTTATTGTGGGCTATTTGCCATTCAATTTTAGGCCTTATCATTATTGCTAAAAGAAAAAGCAGCAATTTATTAACCTGGGAAGCACCGGTAATGACGGTTTTAAGCTTTGCCCAGTTTTTTATGCTCTTAATGATATTGGGTATATATGTAGGTGAAGTTCGTATTGGTAACAGCTTGTTCTCATTAACCCGAAACGAAATTAATGCACCCATCTTTAATCAACCCGACTATTTGAATTTTGTAAAAGATGGTTTGGGATTAAATGTTTTGCTTCGCAATTACTGGATGGTAATTCATCCACCGGTTTTATTTATGGGCTTTGCTGCTACCCTTATACCATTTGCATTTGCATTTGCCGGAATAAGAACAGGCCGCTATGGCGATTGGGTAAAACCTGCCCTACCCTGGACTTTGGTGGGATTGGCCATTTTAGGTTCCGGCATTATGATGGGTGGAAAATGGGCTTACGAGTCACTAAGTTTTGGCGGTTATTGGGCTTGGGATCCGGTGGAAAATGCCTCGCTGGTTCCATGGCTGATTGGTGTAGCTGCCTTACACACCATGCTGGTGTACAATGCCACCGGCCACTCTCTTAGAGCAAGTTACTTGTTTATATTTTTAGCTTTCGGTTTTGTTCTTTACTCCACCTTCTTAACCAAAACCGGTGTGCTGGGCGACGCTTCTGTTCACTCATTTACCGATCCTGGAAAAGCCATCAACATTATGATTGGGCTTTTCGTTCTTTCCTTTATTGTTCCATCGCTGAGTTTATTTTTTGTACACTACAAAAACATTCCGGCAATACATAAAGAAGAAAGTACTTCTTCCAGGGAGTTTTGGATGTTTATAGGATCGCTGGTATTTTTTCTTACAGCCATTTTTATTATTGCAAAAACTTCGGTGCCGGTTATCAATACAACCTTTGGAACATCCATTGCTCCACCCGAAGATGTAGAATTTTCTTACAACAAAGTAGGAGTTCTAATTGCTTTCATTATTGGAATGCTAACGGCAGTAAGCCAGTATTTTAAATACAAAGACACTTCCAAACAATACCTGCTCAAAAAAATTGCGTTGCCTACATTAATAGCTGCTTTACTTACCGCTGCAATGGCATTTTTCTATCCCATTACCTATCACAAACATGGTATTGGTTTTTTAATAGCTATTTATGCTGCAAGTTTTGCATGCATTTATGCAATAGTTGCCAATGCTGCATATATATGGGTTGTATTGAAAGGAAAAATGTGGAGCAGTGGTGGTTCTATTTCCCATATTGGTTTTGCTTTAATGATTGTAGGTATGTTGATTTCTTCGGGCAACAAAGAGATTATCAGCAACAGTATGGTGAATGGCATTACATTTAACCCGGGCATTGACCCTATGACAAAGCAACAAGATGATCCAAAAGAAAACCTTACCCTTATTAAAGAAGTGCCTACTAGTATGGGGGCTTATAAAGTAACCTATACCGGCGATTCTTTAGGACATGAAAAAGGAAGAAGATTTTATCAATTGAATTTTGATAAGAAAGATAAAAACAACAAAACCACCGAATCGTTTGTACTGCAGCCCGATGTTTATTTGATGAAGGATAATAACATGAGCAGCAACCCCGATACCAAATCTTATCTTAACCGGGATGTGTTTACCTATATTTCTTATGCCCTAAGCGACGAACAACACAACGATAGTGATACTACTCAATTTAAAACGGTACAATTGCACGAAGGCGATACCGCTTTTTACAGTAATGGCTATATTATTTTAAATAAGGTTCAAAAAAATCCCAATAACAAACAATATCAATATAAAGAAACCGATCTTGCTTTAATGGCCGATGTTACCGTGGTAAGTAAAGATTCTATGCGATATTCGGCATACCCATTGGTGGAAGTTGATTCGTTTGGTATAATTAATAGAGACGATACAGTATTTGCTCAAAATTTGTATCTCCGTTTTCAAGGCGTGGCCGAAAACCATCACATAAAACTTGGAATAAAAGAAAGCGATAAATTAGTAAATTTTGTAACCGTAAAAGCCTATGTATTTCCATATATCCAATTGGTATGGCTCGGTCTTATTATTATGTGCATAGGGTTAATTATGAGTATGCTCAAAAGAGGTAAGTTTAGTGCAACCGGTGCAGCAGTTAGTTTATTTGCAGTGTCAGTAGCATTGATATACATGTTTCTTTTTGCCAACAATTAGCTTTTTTTTAATCTTTTAAAATTAAGAAAGGTTACTTTAAACTAATGCATGGTATAAAGATGAAATGCTAACTTAGTTGCAGAATATGAATTTGCGAATAATTAGAAAGTTTTCGACCCTCCAACTCTTAATATTGTTTAGTACAATAAGCAATACTTTGTATGGCCAGGCACCTGTTGCTGGTAATTATGGAATAAACGATACTATTGTTTCGGCGGCCATTGTTTATAATGGCGATACCATAGAAGCCAAAACTTTGGAAAATGTTTTTGTTTACTCCAGGTTAAACGAAGCCCAAATGAGTGCCCGGGCAAAATACAATCGTTTAAGAAATGCCGTGTATGTTACCTATCCTTATGCAAGGCGGGCTGGGATGGTTATGAACGATATTAATGCTAATCTCATTAATGTACACCAAGAAGATGCTCGTAAAAAATATATTAAGTCAAGAGAAAGCGAATTGAGGAAAGAATTTACCAACCCATTAACCAATTTATCTGTTTACCAGGGAAAAGTTTTAATGAAGTTAATTAACCGGGAAACAGGCAACAACTGTTACGAAATAATTAAGGAATATAAGGGCGGATTTAATGCAAGGGTTTATCAAACCGTAGCCTTTTTCTTTAATAGCAACCTCAAACAATCGTACAACGCAAAAGCCGATGATGCCCTCATTGAAAAATTTGTGAAGGAAGTTCAACGCATGCATGGCTTTGTAGATAATTTAGAATTGGAACAAAGGCTTAATAAAATGTAAGCAAGTGCTGCGCTCGCAGCTTTTTTATACACATTGGTATTCAAATTGTTTATTAAACTGTGTATTAACATTTTGTAGTACTGTTATTACAAATCATTTGACCATATTGCAGTAACTTGCGCCCAAAATATTTTAGGCATAAATGAAATTAGATGTATTAGCCATTGGTGCACACCCCGATGATGTGGAATTGAGTTGCTCGGGTGTATTGCTGGTGGAAAAAAAGAATGGAAAAAAAGTGGGTATTGCCGACCTCACACAAGGCGAATTAGGAACCAGGGGAACTGCAGAAACCAGGAAACAGGAAGCAACCGATGCCGCTGCAATTTTAGGTTTAGATATAAGAGTAAATATTGGACTAAGAGATGGCTTTTTTCAAAACAATGAAGCCGATCAATTAGAAGTGATTAAAATCATAAGAAAGTTTAAACCCGAAATAGTACTTTGCAATGCACCATCCGACAGGCATCCCGACCATGGGAAAGGAGCATCGCTGGTGAGAGATGCATGTTTTTTATCTGGCCTAAGAAAAATAAAAACAGCCTTTGAAGGAGTAGATCAGGAAGCCTGGAGGCCTAAATATGTTTTGAATTATATACAGGACCGTTTTTTACAACCCAATTTTGTAATTGATATTTCCGATGTAATGCAAACAAAATTGGAAGCCATTAAAGCTTATGGCACACAGTTTAACAGTACCGATAATTCCGAGCCTCAAACTTATATCTCTACCCCCAATTTTTTAGACAGCATTATTTACCGTTCTAAAATGATGGGTAAAATGATTGGAGTTCAATTTGCGGAAGGTTTCATTAGTGAAAAAATGATTGGATTAAAATCGCTTGATTCTTTAATAAAAGAAAATACTTAACATACAATGAGCACATTTGTAACGCCCAAATTCAGGAACCTCAATCGTTCTAATTTTCACCAGGAATTGAAGAAGAGGGTCAATAATTATTTTATTGAAAATAAAAAAGAAACCACCGGCAACTGGAGTCTTTATTTTAAAGCCATTCTATTTTGGAGCCTGTACATAGCATTATATGTACACGTGGTTTTCTTTACACCCGAAGCCTGGTGGGTAGCAATTTTAGAATGTTTGGCAATGGGTGGCCTTACTGCTGCCATTGGTTTTAATGTAATGCACGACGGTGGGCATGGCAGTTTTAGCAAAAGTAAATTTTGGAATAAAATTGCAGCCTATTCAGTAAACGCATTAGGCGCCAGCGGACTAATGTGGAACAACAAACACAACATTGTTCACCATACTTATACCAATATCGACGGTGTAGATGATGATATTGAAATAAAGCCCATGCTACGCATGTGCGAAACACAGAAAAAATATAAAATTCACCGTTACCAGCATATTTACGTGTGGTTTTTATATACTTTGTTATTAATCATTTGGGTATTTATGACCGACTATACCAAATACTTCAAGAAAAAAGTAGGCCCGGTACCTATTAAGAAGCTGAGTGCATTTGATCATTTCGCATTTTGGATTGCAAAAATTGGCTACTATTTTATGATGATTGCCTTGCCTATTTACATGGTAGGTTTTGTAAATTGGTTGATTGGATTTTTGGTACTAAGCATGTTTGCAGGGTTGATATTAAGTGTGGTATTTCAATTGGCACATACAGTAGAGCATACCTCTTTCCCCGAACCTATTGCCGGCACTGTAGATATTGAAAACGAATGGGCCATTCACCAGCTAGAAACCACCGCTAATTTTGCTCCAAAAAACAAATTGATTTCCTGGTTAGTTGGTGGCCTTAATTTTCAAATTGAGCATCACCTATTCCCTAAAGTTTCTCATGTACATTATCCGGCCATTAGTAAAATAATAAAAGATACCTGTGCAGAGTTCAATGTAAAATATATTGAATTCAAACACATGCGACAGGCTATTGTTTCTCATGCCTCGCATTTGAAACAAATGGGTATTGCATAAACCAACTCAATAATTAATTAATTGCAACCTGTGTTTCGGCACGGGTTTTTTGTTTTTACTAAATCGTACATTTGCCACAATTAAAAATATATGAGCGACGAAAAGAGTTTAAATTTTTTAGAAGAGATAATTGAAAAGGATTTAGCCGATGGAAAATATACTTCTATTGTAACCCGTTTTCCGCCGGAACCCAATGGTTATCTGCACATGGGCCATGCTACCAGCATTTGCCTCAACTTTGGCCTCAGCAAAAAATACCCGGGCTATACCAACCTCCGTTTCGACGATACCAACCCTGTAACAGAAGACACAGAATATGTAGAAAGTATTAAAGAAGATATTAAATGGTTGGGCTTTGAGTGGAAACATGAGCGCTATGCATCGGATTATTTTGAAGAACTCTATCAATATGCCATTACCCTTATTAAAAAAGGATTGGCCTATGTGGACGATATTAGCAGCGAAGAAATGGCCACACTAAAAGGAAGCCCTACAGAGCCCGGGAAAGATAGCCCATTCAGAAACCGAACGGTGGAAGAAAACCTTGAATTGTTTGCTCAAATGCGCAATGGCGATTTCCCCGATGGTGCCCGTACATTAAGAGCAAAAATAAATATGAGCCATCCCAATATGCTCATGAGAGATCCAATTCTGTATCGAATTAAACATGCGCACCATCACCGCACCGGCGATAAATGGTGCATCTACCCTATGTACGATTTTGCTCATGGCCAAAGCGATTCCATTGAAAATATAACCCATTCCATTTGCACATTGGAATTTGTTCCCCATAGAGAATTGTACGATTGGTTTATTGAGAAATTAGAAATTTATCCTTCGCATCAATACGAATTTGCCCGCCGTAACCTAAGCTATACGGTAATGAGCAAACGAAAACTATTGCAATTGGTAAACGACAAGCATGTGAACGGTTGGGACGATCCACGAATGCCAACTATTAGTGGTATGCGCCGCCGTGGTTTTACACCGGCAAGCATTCGAAAATTTTGCGAAACAGTAGGTATTGCCAAAAGAGAAAATGTGGTTGACTTTAGCTTACTTGAATTTTGCCTGAGAGAAGATTTGAATAATACGGCATTGAGAGCTATGGCTGTATTGGATCCATTAAAATTAGTGATTACTAATTATGAAGATGGTAAAACGGAAGAGCTAACCAGTGAGAATGGGCCCGATGAAGCTTATGGACAAAGAAGCATTCCTTTTAGCAAAGAGCTTTGGATAGAAAGAGAAGATTTTATGGAAGAGCCTGCAAAAAAATGGTTTAGGCTGGCTCCCGGAGCTATGGTACGTTTAAAGAGTGCTTACATTGTTCGCTGCGATCATTTTATTAAAGATGAAAACGGGCAGGTAATTGAACTACAATGCACTTATTTTCCGGAAAGCAAAAGCGGCAGCGATACCAGCGGATTACAAACCAAAGCCGTTATTCATTGGGTAAGTGCTCCACATGCAGCTATTGCAGAAGTAAGATTGTACGACCGTTTATTTAAAGTAGAAAACCCATCCAGCGAAGAAGGCGATTTTAAAGATTATATAAATGCCGATTCTTTACAAGTGGTGAATGCTTTTATTGAGCCATCATTAAAAAATGCAACTCTGCAAAATCGTTATCAGTTTCTTCGCAAAGGATATTTTTGCCTCGATAAAGACAGTACAGAAAATAAACTTGTTTTCAACAGAACCGTTACTTTAAAGGATGCCTGGGCAAAGGAAATAAAGAAATAATAATTTATACCTGCTTATCGGTATTCACATCAACATCCGGAAATAAAGATGCTATAAACTGAACTATCGGCAACAGTAACACTAAATAAATGCCCAATCTTTTTTCGGGGCAATAAGCATTGTAACAAGAGCTGTATAAAATAAAAGTTTTAATAGCATAAGCAACCATTAGCCCTGTAATAAACAGGTTGGTTCTTTTTGCCCAAATTTTTTGTACAAGAAAAAGCACAATGGCAATTACAGACAGTGCTATTAAAAATTTTCCGGGCTTGCCGTATTTATCCTGCTCCGAAAAAAAACCCGTAAAAATTTTTTGAATATCTGCATGATAGGTCCAGGGCAAAAAACAAATAACTATTAAACCCATTGCGGCAGCAATGCCTATCCACTTACTGTATTTTGTCATTGTTATTTTTTAAAGAGCAGCAAAGTTATAGGAAACGGACTTTTAAGTACTTATAAATTACAAGAGCCATACAAAAGGCTCAATAGGCTTAGCTTAAAAAACTTTCTTAAATAATTACTATTGTCCAACTAAGTTGGGCTAAAGCCCACTGGGAGAGGATTTGAATCAATAGCCCTGGGCTTAAGCCCAGGGCTATTGAAACCAGTACCGCTTATGGGCTTTAGCCCAATTTGAAGTTTTTTAGTAGAACAATAATGTTAAATAATCTTGTTTACCAAAACAAGGTATAAAGCGCCGCTAAAATTCCACAAACCAATAAAGAACCCACAATAAAAGCCGGCTCCATTTTAAACATTTTTTTATCAATCTCCAGGCCATTCGCCTTCACTCCTCTTCTATGGTCGGCAAGGCTTATCAATACCATTCCAATAACGCAAATGGCAAATACAAAGCCCATTCTATCTAAGAAAGGAATTTCATAAACCCCATCGGCATTGGCTTTTGAAAAACCAAATTGAGCTAAAAAGCTTAAGTCCATAAAGGATGGTAAAAATTTAAAAAACAAAGAGAACGCAAACCCGCCAATGGTGGCAAACAATGCAGCATTAGAGGTAGATTTTTTCCAAAAGAAACCAAGAATAAACATGGCAAAAATTCCGGGGCTTACAAAGCCGGTATATTCCTGGATATACTGGAAGCCTCCTTTTTTATCAATGCCCATCAACGGCGCAATGAGTACAGCAATTATCATGGCCGCAATCACTGTAATTTTACCCACCTGAACCATTTTCTTTTCATCGGCTTCAGGCTTTAATTTCTTTTTATAAATATCTAATGTAAAAATGGTAGAGATACTATTGGCTTTGCCGGCAAGCGAAGCTACCACGGCTGCGGTAAGTGCTGCAAATGCTAAGCCTTTTAAGCCCGCAGGCAATAAGTTGAGTAAAACCGGGTAAGCCTTATCGGGATTTAATTCTCCGGCCTGCATCATTTCTGTTTGAAAACTTCCCTGTTGATACAGTACATACGCAGCAATACCGGGTATTACAACAATTACCGGCATCAAAAGTTTTAAAAAAGCTGCAAACAAAATTCCTTTCCTGGCTGTGGGCAAATCGGCTCCCAATGCTCTTTGGGTAATGTATTGATTGCAACCCCAATAATTTAAATTAACAATCCACATACCACCAATTAAAACCGTTAGCCCGGGCAGGTCCATATAATTTGGATTACTCTTATCAAATATCATGTGAAAATGATCGCCTGCCTGGTCGGTCATAATTTTAAAACCATTCATAGTACCACTTGTACCAAATTTTTCTGAAACCAAATTCAACGCCAGGTAAGTGGTAACTAAACCGCCGAGAATTAAAAAGAAAACCTGGATTACATCGGTATATCCAATTACTTTCATACCGCCCAGTGTAATAAAGATGGCGAATATGGCCAACAGGTACATGCAAAGTGTAGTGTTGATGCCCGAAATACTATTGATGGCCAAAGCACCCAAATAAAGAATAGATGTAAGATTTACTACCACATATAACAGTAACCAAAACACAGCCATTATCATGGCCACCGTTCCATTGTAGCGCTGGCTTAGAAACTGCGGCATGGTGTAAATTTTATTTCGCAAATACACTGGAATAAAAAAGATAGCAACAATTAATAAAGTAGCAGCCGACATCCACTCATACGTAGAAACAGCAAGACCCAATTTAAAACCACTGCCACTCATGCCAATAAACTGCTCTGCAGAAATATTGGAAGCAATCAATGATGCACCTATGGCCCACCAGGTAAGGGAACCTTCGGCCAAAAAATAATCATGCGAAGCGGAAATGGTAGCTTTTCGTTTTTTGCGATAAACCCAATAGCCATAACCGGCCACTATCAAAAAATAAAAAAGGAAAACTAAATAATCGTTGGTATGCAAACTATTCATACAGCAATATAAAAGATTTTAAAATATTTGAATAATTAAATTCTTTTAAAAAAATAAAACCATTTTTTACCCTGTTTAAATTATATTTTGAATTGAAACGATTTGCCTAAAACAAAAAAGGATTGCCGAAGCAATCCCATTTTAAGAGGTCCCTAGCGGATTCGAACCGCTGTAAAAGCTTTTGCAGAGCTGTGCCTAGCCACTCGGCCAAAGGACCTTTTGTTTTCCCCAACCGTTTTATTTAGGGTTGGCAAAAATAGGGTATTTTTAGCTATAATTTCAAATTTACAAATTGAAATTACTTTGTAAAAAATTAAACCAAATTATAAAGAATCAATTATGAATAGTATTGCAGCATCGGAGCTCATCATCAACAATAGAGGAGCCATTTATCATATCAATTGCAGGCCCGAAGAAATTGCTGAAACCATTATTACCGTGGGCGACCCCGACCGGGTAAAAGAAGTAAGCAAACATTTTGACAAAATTGAATATAAAAATCAGCATCGGGAGTTTATTACACATACCGGATATGTAGGCAAAAAACGACTGTCGGTTACCAGCACCGGCATTGGCCCGGACAATATTGATATTGTGATAAACGAATTGGATGCCTTGGTGAATATTGATTTTGAAACCCGTATGATAAAAGATAAATTGACTTCTTTAAATATTATTAGAGTGGGCACTTCCGGCTCTTTGCAAAAAGAGATAGAGGTTGATAGTTTTGTTGCCAGTACACATGGCCTTGGGCTCGATAATCTGATGAACTTTTACCAACACAGCAGCAATGAAGAAGAAAAACAATTGTTGCACTCTTTTAATACACACACACAATTGCACCAGGGAATTTCATCGCCATACATTACCGGGGCATCCATCAATTTATTAAAAGAATTTGTAGATGGTTTTCATAGCGGCATTACGGTTACCTGTCCTGGTTTTTATGGGCCGCAGGGCCGGGTATTGAGAATGGGTTTAACGCAGCCGCAATTAATAGACCGCCTTACCAGTTATAGTTTTGGCCAGCACCGCATTAGCAATTTCGAAATGGAAACATCGGCTATTTATGGAATGGGAAAGGTATTGGGGCATCATTGTTTATCGTTGAGTGCCATTGTAGCCAACCGCATCAGCAAAGAGTTTAGCAAAGATGGAGGCGCAGCAGTGGAAAATTTAATTCAAAAAACTTTGGGTATTATTGAATCAAAAATTTAAGTAGCCATTAATGGTTAAATTGCAAGCATGAAATGAGCCAATCCGACGAACGTTGAAATCAATCAAAATGTTTTTTGGCGAATTCCCTGTCTGCTGACAAGGCAGGCGTGTGACCAAATAAAAATAAAAAATAAGCACATGAAAATTGATTTTTTTAAATACCAGGGAACCGGTAACGATTTTGTGATACTCGATAACAGTACCAATCAATATGATAATTTATCATCAACACAAATTGAAAAAATTTGTAATCGCAGGTTTGGTATTGGAGCCGATGGATTAATGATGCTCAACCAAAAACCCGGCTTTGATTTTGAAATGATATATTTTAATGCCGATGGTAAGCCGGGAAGCATGTGCGGCAATGGAGGCCGTTGCCTTGTAAAGTTTGCTTATGATAAAGGGATTCGTAAATTTTCTTACCGCTTTATTGCCAGCGATGGGCCTCACGAAGCCGAAATGGATACCAATGGAATCATTCGCTTAAAAATGCAGGATGTTGAAAATGTGGAAGAGCATTTAGACTATGCGGTTTTAAATACCGGCTCTCCTCACTATGTAAAATATAGCATCGATGTAGCCGAGATAGACGTTTACCATCAAGGCAAATCCATTCGCAACAGCGAGCCTTATAAAAAAGAAGGTATCAACGTAAACTTTGTAGAAAGCACAGGAGAGGATAGTATTTATGTACGTACTTATGAACGTGGTGTAGAAGAAGAAACCTTTAGTTGTGGCACAGGTGTTACGGCAGCATCCTTAATGAGTGCTCACAACGAAAGAGGTTTTAACCGGGTAGAGGTAAAAACTTTGGGAGGAAATTTAAGTGTAGAGTTCAATAAAATTTCTAAAGATAGTTTTCAAGATATTTGGCTTTGCGGCCCTGCAACATTTGTTTACAAAGGAGAAATAGACATTTANNTTTACGGAGCTAAGTTCGGCATTGGAAATACCCATTGATTTTTTAAAAGACTCATTGGATATTGATGAGCGAAGCCGCTACGAAGAAGAAGACAATACCCGGTTGATTGTAATAAAAACACCCACCGAAAACAATTCGTTCAACGAAAGCGACGCTTTTTATATTACTATTCCAATTTGTATCATTCTTACCAATCAGCAAAAAATTGTTACGGTAAACTCATTTGAAAATGCCGCCATCAAAAAGTTTTTAAATAGTTTTCAAAACCGAAAACCCGATAAACTGAATTTGATGGTGCTTAAAATATTTGAAAAAGTTACCACCAACTTCCAGGAATATCTAAAGGAAATAAACATTAGGCGAAATTCTCTGGAACAGCGGCTATACGATTCTAACGGTAATGAAGAACTGCTTCAACTGATGCGTATTCAAAAAAGCCTTGTATATTTTGTTACCGCCCTACGCAGCAACGAACTGCTGATGATGAAAATAAAAAGAACCGGTTTTTTAAACCTCAATGAAGATGAAAACGATTTTTTAGAAGATTTAATTATTGAAACCTCCCAGGCGCTTGAAACGGCAAACACTTATACCAATATTTTAAGCAGTACCATGGATGCTTATGCAAGCATTATCAGTAATAATCAAAATGCGGTTTTAAAAAGACTGAGCCAGCTTACCATTTTCTTGAGTATCCCGGTATTTATTGCCAGTGTTTATGGTATGAACGTGCCACTACCCTTTCAAAATTCTCACTATGCATTTTGGATTCCCTTGTCTCTTTCGCTGCTTATTCTCACTTATGTGATTTATTCATTTTTTAAACAGGTACGAAAATAAATATGTTTAACATTAGAGTATATGGCATATTAATAAATGAACAAAATCAGGTGTTGGTAAGCGATGAGTTTATAAGAGGTAATTGCTTCACAAAATTTCCGGGTGGTGGTTTAGAATTAGGTGAAGGAACCATTGAATGTCTTAAAAGAGAATTTTTAGAAGAAATGAATTTAAAAGTAGATATTATAAATCACTTTTATACCACCGACTTTTACCAGCAAAGTGCCTTTAATCCGCAGCATCAAATTATTTCAATTTATTACAGTGTAAAAGCTTTGGAAGCAATTACGGTTCCGCTTCGTACACAACAATTTCAATTTGATGAAAAACAATTGGAGCAATACCATAAAACCGGTGAAACGGAAACATTTCGTTTTGTAAGCCGGGAAAATTTTGATGAAACAACAGTAACATTGCCAATTGACAAAATAGTAGCAACAAAAATTAAGCAGCAATTATTCATCAATGCTGAATAAAAAGAAAGCAAACCATTTCATGGTTCAACAAAAAATTAAAATCTATCAGCCATAAGCCGGATTCTGTTGCCCCGAAATAATCGGGGTGGCTATCATTTATCTTGCCTTAGCATTACTGCTAAAATCTAGCTGCCTACCCTCCAACTCGGACGAGCCGCCCTCAAACGCTGGTTTACGTGGCATTACAGCACATAAGGTTTACCCGCAAGTATTGTTACCAATAGTTGCCGTGAGCTCTTACCTCACGTTTTCACCTTTTTCCCGAATGTAACGGGATAGTTATTTTCTGTGGCACTGTCTCTTTTTTGGTTTTGCCAAAAAGCCGGCTGTTAACCGGTATGTTGCCCTTTGCTGTCCGGACTTTCCTCTCTATTCCTAAGAATAAAGCGATAGCCGGCTGATAGATAAGCAAAAATACAAGTTTAAAAGGGTTTCCCTCATAAGCAATTATAAAGAAAATAGCACTCAAAAAAATAATGCTTGCATTTGCAAAGGCAATTTTTTAAATTTAATACAGTTCTTCACTAAAAAATTTTATTATGAACAGCTTTCAACAAATAGAAAAATGGGGAGAAACCCATCATCCTCGTTGGGTTGATTATATACGAATTGCTCTTGGCCTGTTTCTCATATATAAAGGCATTCATTTTTTGGCAAATACCGGTGAAATAATGGGATTGGTAAAATCGAGCATCGGCTCATTTACTTCGTTTAAAACAGTAATGCTGGCACACCTGGTGGTGGTACTGCATATTATGGGTGGCATACTTATTACCATCGGACTTTTTACCCGATTGGCATGCCTTGTACAAATACCTGTTTTACTTACAGCGGTTTTATTTATAAATTTTTCTTCGGAAATAAAACAACCCAACAGCGAAATAATCATTTCAATAGTAACATTATTCTTATTGATTTACTTTTTGATTGTGGGCAATGGGCCACTTAGTTACGAAAAAATGTATCATGGCGACGAAAGAAAATCAAAAATTTAATTAGCCTTTTTTATTTTCTTTCTTGAAAAATATTTTGCCAAAGCTATAATTGTAAACGACAGCACTAAGAATAAAAATAAAATTACTACTGTAGCAACACCCACTTTTGGATATCCATGATTGTAGGCATCTAAAAAAGGATAAGGATAAAACCTCGATGCAAAAGCCTCTCCTACTCCCAACACAACTAATAGATAAGTCAACGGATATAGAATCCATGCAAAAGCATTCTTCCAATGCAACTTATCTTTTGGTATATACAACAACCAAAAAGTACAATAAAGTAATGGCGTAACCACATGTAGCAGTTCATCTACCAAACTTTGCAATCCCTTCATTTCAACAAGCCCACGTAAAACAAAATTATAAACAATGCACACTACCATTATATAAACAGCTACGGCTGCCATGCTGCTTTGCTTTCGAAAATGAATCGCCATTTTATGATGTGCAGGAATTAATTGATAGGTTACGGTTAATGCAACCAATATATTTGAAAGTATGGTAAAATAACAAAAGTAACGCAAGATGGTTTCCGGAATACTTGCAACTCTATTTTGAATAATCAATACAAATTGAGCAATAAGAGAAAACCACACTAGTATAGTTATAATAAAAAGCAGAATTTTTTTTCTTGAACTGATATGCATAATTGTGAATGATTCGTTTTAAAGATAAGTAAACAGAAGCAATTGGATTATATACTTCAATTTTGTATTTTTAAAATAAAGCAAAGGATGAAAGAAGATAAACGTATAGACGAATATATTGCAAAATCAAATGAATTTGCCATTCCCATCTTAACGCATATCCGATGCATAGTACATAAAGCTTGTCCGCAGGTAGAAGAAACCATTAAATGGGGCGTTCCACATTTTGATTACAAAGGACAAATTATGTGTGGAATGGCAGCTTTTAAATCGCATTGTTCATTTGTTTTTCATAAATCCGGCCTCATTAAACAATCCGATAAATATCTTTTTAGCACTGAGAAATTGGGCATGGGTAGTTTTGGAAAACTTTGTACCGTAAAAGATCTCCCTCCCCAAAAGGTTTTTGTTGATTACATAAAACAAGTAATGAAGTTGAACGAAGCCGGTATTAAACTATACAGCAAAAGAGTGGCAACGGCTTTGGACACTCCGGCTTATTTATTAAAAGCACTCGCTAAAAACAAAGCAGCCAAACAGCATTTTAATCAAATTCCGCCATCGCATAAAAATGAATATATAAAATGGATGGAAGAAGCAAAAACTGAAGAAACCCGCCAAAAGCGATTATCAACTGCTATGGATTGGATTGCACAAGGCAAGGGTAGAAATTGGAAATACGAAAAACCGAAAAAGAAATGAACAAAAACAGGGTTAGGAAAATAGACAATTTTTTTAAGTGGATTAGAAACGAACGCAACTTCGATAATATAAGTGATGCCCGCAGGTTTATTGAAATGAAGGTGGAAATTAAAAAAATGATTGTTGACATTTTTTTAATAGTTATGGGCATTTTGTCTGCCGGTTTTGGTTTAAAAGGATTTTTACTACCCAACGCATTTTTAGATGGAGGAGCCACCGGTATATCACTTCTTATCAGTAACCTCACAGGCATTAAGCTTTCAATAATTTTAATTATTGTAAATATTCCATTTTTAATTTTAGGATATAATGTTTTGGGAAAAAGATTTGCCATTAAAACCGCTTTAGCCATTGTGGGTTTGGCAGCTTGTGTTGCTTATTTTCCTTACCCCGAAATTACCCACGACAAAGTGTTGGTTTCGGTATTTGGTGGTTTTTTTCTGGGTGCCGGAATTGGCCTTGCCATTAGAGGTAGTGCAGTAATTGATGGCACCGAAGTGTTGGCAATTTCTGTGAGTAAAAAATCGGGACTCACCATTGGCGACGTTATTCTTATTGTGAATGTAATTATATTCTCTGCTGCAGCGTGGTTGCTATCTATCGAAACTGCTTTATATGCCATGCTCACTTATTTATCGGCATCAAAAACAGTTGATTTTATTATTGAAGGTATTGAGGAATATATGGGAGTTACCATTATTTCGGTTAAAGCCGATAAAATACGAACTATGATTATAAACCGCTTGGGCAGAGGTATTACCGTTTATAAAGGAGAAAGGGGCTATGGTAAAAGTGGCGAAAAACATTACGATATGAAAATTATTTACACCATTGTTACCAGGCTTGAAGTGGGCCGCCTCAAATATGAAATTGAAAAAATAGATCCCAATGCTTTTGTTGTAATGGTTAGTGTAAAGGATATGAAAGGGGGTATGATTAAAAAAAGAACATTAAAAGGTTAATATCCAAATGAAAATTACCAATATATTCAGGTCATTTTTTAACAGTGAAAAAGCAGGCGGATTGGTTCTTATCATTTGTACCATAGCATCGCTTTTGCTTGCAAACAGTAGCATGGGCGAAAGCTATATTGCCTTTTGGAATCAGCAATTGAATGGTCATAGTTATGTTCATTGGATAAATGATGGCCTAATGGCTATTTTCTTTTTATTAATTGGACTTGAGTTGGAACGTGAAGTGTATATTGGCGAATTAAGTACATTAAAAGACGCATTGTTTCCAGGCATTGCTGCTCTTGGCGGCGTATTATTTCCGGCGGCCATTTATATGGCATTTAACTTTGGAACTGCTTACCAAAGTGGCGCAGGTATTCCTATGGCTACCGATATTGCTTTTGCAATTGGCGTTTTATCGTTGTTGGGCAACCGTGTACCTGCAACATTAAAAGTTTTTTTAACTGCTTTAGCTGTAATAGACGACCTCTGTGCCATTTTAGTAATAGCCATCTTTTATACTTCCGAAATTTCGTGGCTCTACCTTGCTATTGCAGCATTTATTTTTTTAGCAATGCTGGTAATGAACCGCCTAAAAATTTATCGTTTACTACCCTATATCATTTGCGGTGTTGCACTATGGTATTGTTTGCTGCATTCCGGTGTGCATGCTACCATTGCTGGCGTACTTACTGCATTCGCCATTCCATTTTCTAATGGTTCAGAAAAATCTATTTCCCATAAACTTCAACATTGGTTACACAAACCGGTTGCCTTTATAATTGTTCCAATTTTTGCTTTGGCCAATACCGCCATTTATATTGCACCCGGATGGGTAGAAGGATTATTTACATCTGTTGGCTTAGGCATTATTATCGGCCTGGTTGCAGGCAAACCTTTAGGTATTTTGTTGTTTACCCTTATAGCAGTAATGGTAGGTTTATGTAAACTACCACAAGGGCTTCACTGGAAACATATTGCCGGAGCAGGCTTGCTGGCAGGCATTGGATTTACTATGAGTATTTTTGTAACGCTACTGGCATTTAATGATGCAACTGTAATTAATACCGCCAAAATAAGTATAATCATTGCTTCAATAATTGCAGCCATTATTGGATTAACAGTGTTAAAATTTATTCTTCGCAAACAACTTCCTGACGATGAAACCTAAGATTTCAACTATACTGTTATCAGGCCTTACAGCAGGTATTTTAGATATTATAACAGCAATAGTTGTGTATGCAGGAGTTCTTAATTTAACTACAACACAAAAAATTTTACAATCGATTGCAGCAGGGGCACTGGGGAAAAATGCCTTTTCAGGAGGATGGTTTACAGCTTTTGCAGGACTTGTATTTCATTTTTTAATAGCAACAATATTCGCCGCAATTTATCTGCTTGTTTTTAGATGCTATACTTCCATTTTTAAAAATAAATGGGTTGCCGGTTTTTTATATGGCATTGTGGTTTGGGCTATCATGAATTTAGGAGTACTACCTTTAGTAGCAAATAAAACATTTGTATTTGAGCTAAAATATTTTTTAATAAGTATTACCATTATTATTGTAATGGTAGGCATCCCCATTAGCATTATTACTGATAAAAGAGAAAATTTGCATACCAAATAAAAAAAGCAGGGTGTCTATCTTGCTATTCTACAAATTATTGAAGCCCAATTTTTTCATTTACAATATTGATTATTTCAGCTTCAATTGCAATGGTTTTTTGTTGAATTTCGTTTCCTTTATCTACCATTTCCTTTACATAAATTGGGTCATCGTATCCCGAAGCATTGATACGCACATTCATAAATGCCCCCATTACAGCACTGCGGGCACACAATGCACCCACGCCTGCATCAGAAACAGAATTAGGATTACCGGTTTGTGCCATTGATTTTATTATTTCCAAACTGGCATAAGATGCTTCCATTACTTTAAAAGGAATTTCAATAGCAAACCTTGTAGCATCCTGAATTGCTTTTTTTCTGTTTGCTTTTTCTTCATCGCTGCTTTTAGGCAAAGCAAAAGCTTCCATTATTTTATTGAAGGCTGCGGTATCGGCATCCACCAGCTTTAATAACTCATCTTTTAAAGCCTGCCCTTTTACCGCCCACTGACTAAATTCTCCCCAACGATCATCCCAGCCTGGTTTATGAGAACTAAGATTGGCAACCATTGTTGCTAAAGAAATACCCAAGCTACCCACATACGCTGCAATAGAACCGCCACCGGGCGCCGGGCTTTCACTGGCTGTTTCATCGGCAAATGCCTTCAGGTTCATATTTACTAATTTGCTTTCGGTATCGCTTTGAAGCATGTATTCAATAATTCTTTCCTGTGGATTAAAGGCACTCAACTCATCGAGCCCTAAGGAACGTACTGCAATTTTTATCAACTCTTTTTCACTAACACCCACAGAGCGTTTTTGCTTTTGTAAAAAATATTTCCCTGCATCCAACATTGCTTTTAACGGAATTAACCCCACCAACTCGCTTCCGGTAACTCTAAGGCCTCTTGCATCGGCCTTTTTACAAACTTCATCAAAGGCAATGTGCATAGGCGTAATATTGATATTGGTAAGATTGATAGAAATTTGAGCAATACCATATTCTTCTATATACCAGCCAATGGCTTTTACTGCTTTGAGGCTTCCGGGAATTATAACCGGCTTGCCGCTTGCATCCAATACCGGTTTTCCATTTTCTTTTTTTGTACGTCCTGCTTCCCTTACATCAAAAGCCACCGCATTGGCTCTACGGGTAGAAGTAGTGTTGAGATTAACATTATATGCTACCAAAAAATCTCTTGCACCAATTACGGTTGCACCTCTTTTTTCATCCATTACAGCAGGGCCAAAGTCGGGTTTCCATTCCGGTTGCTGAATTTTTTTAAAAAAACCTTCGTACTCACCGGCACGTATAACCGATAAGTTGTTGCGCTCTTTATTGGGTTGTGCAGCTTCATACAAATACACAGGAAGATTCAAATCAGCCCCTACTCTTCTGGCCAACTGTTGTGCGTACTTTGCAGTTTCTTCCATACTTATGTTGGCAATGGGTATTAGCGGGCATACATCTATTGCGCCCATTCGGGGATGCTCTCCTTTGTGTTTGCTCATATCAATTAATTCCCCGGCCTTTTTAATGGCCCTGAAAGCAGATTCAATCACCGCTTCCGGTGTTCCCACCATTGTTACTACCGTTCTATTGGTAGCCTTTCCAGGATCTACATTCAACAAGCGCACCCCTTCTACCGATTCAATACTATCGGTAATTTGTTTTATTATATTTAAGTCGTTTCCCTCACTAAAGTTGGGAACACATTCAATTAAACGAAGCATACTTTATATTTTGAAAGATTAATTTTCTTTTGCCGGAAGATTGGCAGCATTCATGTGATCTTCCACCATATCATCGGATTTATATTTATAAAAAAACATTCCTAACATCATTATTAAACTGGAGAGCAATATTACAAAAAACAAAATTCCCTCGTTAAAGGATGCTAATTTTAAATAATCCGGTATTTTATAGAAAAGCAGGATGGTGATAAGGCCACGGGGAATAAAAACCACTTCTGGAAAAACCTGCTCTTTAAGAAAAAATCGTAAATACAGAAATCGCACCAGCAATAATGCAAACACAATAATGCTACCAACCAATATTACTTCGTTGTGCATGATCAATTTTAAATCAATTGAAAAACCAAAAAGTATAAAAAAGAAGGTTCTTATTAAGAATGAACTTTCGGCGGTAATTGAATGAAGTAAATGGGTAATTCCCTCTACCTGTGCCGATGGAAAATATTTTTCTACTTTAGGAAACCTGCTCAGGAGATTCCAGTTATTCATGAGCAACCCAAACATTAAAATTATAATGAGCGAAGGCAGGTGCATTATTTTTCCGGAAACATATAAAAATATCAACAACGCAAATACCAGGAAAAATCGAATATTTAATTTTGACTTTGCCAAAATAATTAAAAGTAAAAATGAAAATAACAATGATAGAA
>DEHT01000050.1:65098-74737 GCA_002352045.1 Chitinophagaceae bacterium UBA2793
GTTTTACTTTTGTTCAATTTCAAATCGAGCCCGGCCTCCAATACAATCATCACCAGCCCGGTAACACCCAAAAATTCAGTAAGCATTGGAGGAAAGCTAATATCCATTTGTTGCCGATCAACAATAAACCTTAGCAAAATGCCACTGGCCAATAAAAGTAATACCGAAGGTATTTTTATATACCTACTCAAAATCGAAAAAATATAAGACACTACTACTACAGAACTTAAAATAAGCAGAAGCACTTCAACTGATATTTTACCCATGTGAACAAGTTAAAGGATTTGAGGTAGAGAGAAAAATATTGAGGAAAAATTTATGTACAGTTAATAGAAAATTATCAATTCACAAAGCTTCCATCAATCATTACCTTATCAATTAAATTATGTCCAAATGAATAAGGCAGGTAAGCAAGGGAAGGAATGGGTTTGGTAAAAATTAAACTTGCTTTTTTNNATGGCTTCCTGTGGCAGTAGTTTCATTTGTATGCAACTGAGCGCTACCAAAAAGTTCATATTAAAACTGGGCGATGAGCCGGGGTTAAAATCGGAGGCTAAAGCAATGGCAGCACCTGCATCAATTAAAGCCCTTGCAGGCTGATATTGCATTCTTAAAAAGAATGCAGCCGAAGGCAACAAAGTTGCTATAGTGTTGGAAGATGCAAGGTCTGTAATATCCTGCGCTGTCATAGTTTCCAGGTGATCTAAAGAAACTGCATTTGCTTTAATGCCTGCCTGAATGCCTCCAATGCTATTGAGTTGATTTACGTGTAGCTTTGGTTTTAAGCCGTAAGCGGCGCCGGCCTTGCAGATAAGTGTTGTATCTTCAACAGAAAAAAATCCGGTTTCGCAAAAAACATCAATATAATCTGCCAGGCCTTCGGCAGCAATCACAGGAAGCATTTCATTTATAATTTGATTTATATAGCCCCGGTGATTTTCTTTAAACGCTAACGGAAATGCATGTGCGCCCAAAAATGTTGCTTTAATTGAAATGGCCGATTGTTGTTTTAATCGTTTAATTACCCTTAGCATTTTTAATTCGGCTGCAGGGGTAAGTCCATAACCACTTTTTATTTCAATAGCGCCTGTTCCCAATGCGGCTGCTTCCTTTAGCCTCACCATGGCTAATCTAAATAGTTCGTCTTCATTGGTATTGGCCAATACTTTTGCACTATTTAAAATACCGCCGCCGTTTGCAGCAATTTCTGCATAAGTTTTCCCCATGAGCTTATCAATAAACTCATCTTCCCTGCTTTTAGCAAAAACCAAGTGGGTGTGGCTATCGCACCAGGTGGGCAATACAAAACTACCGGCAACATCCATTATATTTTTAGGCAAATGCGGTACCACTACATCCAATTCATACATTTTACCATAAGCTGCTATTGCTCCATCTTCTACTAATAAAAAAGCATCTTCAACGAAAGGTAAATCGGCCAAAGCATTACCACGCAATAAAATATTTTCATTGCGAACACCTACCAACTGTTTTATATTGATGAATAATGTAGTCACTTTATAATAGTTCAAATAATGCTTTACTAAAAGTTTCTAAGCCCGGGTCTCTTGCTCCCATGAGCAAGAGTACAGAACCCTCTGTTAAATGAGGCCTTGCCTGCTGAAGAAACAAATTTCTATCTTCCACAAAAAATGCGTTTTTACCCAATGCTTTAATATCGTTGATTAAATCGTTGGCCGAAATATCTTTAACAGCCGTTCCGCCGGCATAAAAAATTTCACTCATCCATATTTCATCCTGGTCTCTAAGAGCGGCGGCAATTTCTTTCACAAAATCTGCCCTTAGAAATCTTGTAGGGCCATAGCCATGCGGTTGAAACCATGCTATAACTTTTGTACCCAAAGGCTGACAAGCCAAAATAGATGCTGCACATTTTGCAGGGTTGTGTGCATAATCGTCAATAACGGTTACCCCATTTTTTTTACCTAATAACTGATGCCTTCTGTAAATACCTTCATACTGTTCCAATGCAATGGCAGCCACTTTGTAATCAATTCCTAACTGATGCGCCACCGATATGGCTGCCAAAGCATTTTCCATATTGTGCTTGCCAACAGTGTTTATACAAAAAGGATGATTGTTGATTGAAAAATGCACTTGCATCCCATCCTGTTTAAAATCCCCGGCAATATATCCAGCATTGGATAATGCATCGGTAGAAAAATCGTTTTTTATATTGGCCGAAAGTTGTTTTGCTAAAGCATTACTTTGGTTCACTACAAACAAGCCTTTTGTATTGTTTTTAAAGATGCCAAAAATTTGCATTAACTCATCTATCTCCTGGTGATCTTTATCAATGTTTAAAAGCAAACCCACTTCGGGATGGTATTGCACAATGCTTCCATCGCTTTCATCTGCTTCAATTATGAGCCATTCTCCATTACCGTATTTTGCATTTCCAATTTTCCCCTGCTTAATAATACTTACAAGACCTGCGCCACTAATGATACCGGGCTGCCATCCGGCTTCTTCCATAATTTGAAATAACATGGCACTGGTAGTGCTTTTTCCCGAAGTACCGCCTACCGCAATGGTTCTTTTACTTTTGGCTATTAAAGCAAGTAATTCACTTCGCTTGATTATAGGAATATTCAATTGCTTTGATTTTTGCACTTCGGGTACGGTATCCTCAATAGCCGTTGAAACCACTACCAGCTCTGTATCGGCAGTAATGCCTTGGCCATTTTGCAAAAAACATTTTATTCCTTCTGCTTCTAATTTCTCTTTTGTATCATTAAACTCATTGGGTAAAAAGTAACGATCGCTGCCGCTCACATTTTTACCATCGGCAACTAACCATTGTGCAATAGCACTCATGCCCACGCCGGCTATACCAATAAAAAATACATTCTTAAATTCATGAACAGATTGAATCATACGCTTATTAATACTTGGCTATTTAAGTTGTAAGATATTCTAATTTTCTTTTGTAATCGTATTGCAGGTCTTCGTGTAAGGTTGCGATAGATTTGTTTATCTTTTTAATAGTAGATAAATATATGTTCTCTATGGCAGCACTTTTTTTAAAATCAAAACCCAGACTGCTGATTTGCTCTGCCACATAAATACATATTTCCGGCTCAGTTGTAGGTTCATCAGAATATCTAATAAATCGGCCGGCGGTACGAACAATTTTTCGCAATGTTTTTTTTGCATAGTAAACATTGGTTTTATTTACCCCATCAAACATTTCAGCCAGCATCATTTTTACATTTTCTACATATCCGGCTTCATCACTACTTTCAAAAAGCAAGTAAGAAAGCAACTCTTTATTTTCTTTTTTAAATTTAGCCAAACGCAGGCAAGCAGCAACCAGTTCCTTATGCGTTAATTGTTCCAAACCAGTCTTTATTTCTTTTACCGATGCCGGATGCATGATTTTTTTTTGTAGGATAATATTTTCAATGCAAATGTATCAACTTAACAGGTTTATACAGTCGGTGATTTTATTTTTAAATAAAAGACAAGCATTCATAATATGTGAAATTGTTTTAGAACACAATAATATTATCTTCAATCAATAATTAAAAATTATGGCTTCTAATAAAACCCTTCTTTCCCCATTAGCAATACTAATGCTGGTAATAGTTTTGGCAGCAATAGCCACCCGGTTTATTCCTGCGGGTAATTATAATAGATTAAGTTATACAGAAGGAAACAGCTTTGTGTATCAAAGCCTAACCGGTGAGCAGCCACTGCCTTTTACGCAAAAAACATTAGACAGCCTTGGCATTCAAATTCCGCTTAAAAATTTTGAAGAGGGTGCTATTAAAAAACCGGTTTCGGTACCGGGCACTTATAAAACACAAGCATCCAATCCACAAGGCTTGTTAGCCATTTTGCAGGCACCCATTAAAGGAATTTATGAATCTATAGATATTATTTTATTCGTACTGATGATTGGTGGATTTATGCAGCTATTTAATGAAAGTGGCGTAACGATAAAAGGGGTAAACACTCTCAGCAAACTTATGAAAGGAAAAGAATCCTGGCTTATAATAATTCTTGGATTTTTATTTACATTAGGTGGCGCATCTTATGGTATGGCAGAAGAAGGCATGGCTTTTTATGCCATCCTCATTCCAATATTTTTGGCTGCCGGTTACGATATGCTGGTGCCGGTTGCCGTTATATTTGGTGGAACACAATTAGGCACTTTGGCTTCTTTTTCCAATCCGTTTTCAACCATCATTGCCTCCAATGCCGCAGGCATCAATTGGACAGATGGTGTAATAGAACGCATCGTTATGTTTGCCTTAACCGGCATTATTTATATTGCCTACATTGTTCGATATGCTAACAAAGTAAAAAAAGATCCCACTAAATCGTTGGTATATGGAATGGATTTAAAAGGTTTTTCTTTGTTACCAACACAGAACAGTTCACCAGCCACTACCCCACTACATTCAAAAGATAAACTATTGTTGCTCCTTTTCTTCGCCACATTTGCACTAATGATATATGGCGTGGTATCACTCGATTGGTGGCTAACGGAAATGACAACCCTGTTTTTAGGCGCATCTATATTATTTGCAGTAGTACTGGGTATTAAAGAAAAAATATTTACGGAGCAATTTATTAAAGGGGCCGAAAGCCTGCTCAGCGTTGCTTTTATTATTGGGGTAGCTCGTGGGGTAACTATTATTTTGAATGAAGGCCAAATAAGTGATAGCATTATTTATTATGCGGCCAATGCAACATCGGGAATGCCACCGGCTCTATTTATTATAACAATGTTGTTGATGTACATGCTTTTTACTTTGTTTATATCATCATCTTCCGGCATGGCCGTACTAACCATGCCCATTATGGGCTCGCTGGCAATGATGGTGAATGTACCGGGGCGTGAAATTGTAAATGCCTATTTATTTGGCATGGGTATTATTGGATTCATTACACCCACAGGCCTTATACTGCCAGCTTTGGCACTTACCAATGTAAACTACAAAGCATGGTTGAAATTTATTTATCCCTTCTTAATTATTCTTATTGTTTTGTGTGCAGCCTGCTTAGTAGTGGGTGTTACTTTTTTATAACAACACTTATTAACAACTGTGGATTAATCAGCATTTGCTATGTTGATGGGTCAATATAAATTGCGGTCTTACCAAAATCTGAAACTATGCAAAAATTATTAATCCTTTTTTCATTTATTGTATTGTATAATACCAATGCAGATGCACAACTTTTTAAATCGGTTTTATCGGGTGGAAATAATATTTCCAATGCAGTAGCCGTAATTGCCGAAAATTTTCAAAACAATTTTTATAATGTACAGGGTGAAGAACTACCGGCAGAAGAAGGCCGGGATGTTTTTAGCTCCAATGTAAAAATTCCCGGATCAATGTACTCAATTATTTACCGCTTTCATTCAAAGGAAGACAGTACTGCTGCTTTTGAATCTTTACTGTACGAAGGCGAAAGTTATAAGGATGCTTTAAAAGCATATAAACAAGCTTTTCGGCAATTAAAGGGAATGAAATTCAATTCTACTTTTGGCAAACTATCCTTTGATGGAAAAATGGAAGAGCCTTCGGATGTTTTAAAATTTACCAGCAGTAATTTATATACCGATGCCGATAGTAAACCATATAAGTACTTTATGGCACAGATAGAAATATTACAATCAATAGAAGGCTGGAAAGTGAAATTGAACTTACATAGCCGAAAAGACGATAGTAAACGTTACTAAAATAATTCAATAAATAGAAAGAGATTTTTATTTACAGACTACATGCATTTTTCGCTGCTTGTTGGGAAACATCAACGTGGTAAAAAAGCATGTAGTTACTGCGTTTGGGGTGTGAACCAAAGGTTAAGCACAATTAGAATGGTAAATAAAATCAAAATCGGAACTTATTACCGGGAGCCCGTTCCATAAACTTGATTCACCTATTGTAACCTTATTTTACATATCCCCAGTTTTCACCTGTTTTAATTCTATAAACCTGCATGTCGCTTATTTTAAATTTTAAAGCAATTTCACGAAGGGTTTTATTTTGTTTCAGTAAAAGTTTAATTTTTTTTACTTCGGTAAGCGTTAGTTTTGAATTGCTGGCAATTCCCGGATTTTCACGCCTATATTTTTTTAATTTTTGTACTAAAGGGCTGCCTTGTTGGTGTACAATGGCTTCCTGCTGAGTAACCCACTGCAGATTAAAATACCGGTTATCGGCTTTTTTATGATTTTGATGAATGACAATCTTTTCATTTCGTTGTGCTGCCGGTAAAAAGTATTTTGCAACAAGCCGATGAATTAATGCATGATGATATACTCCATGTTGCCTGTAACGCCATATAGGGTATCCTCCCTGCAAACTTCCTTTTAGTAATGACCCATCAAGAATAACAGTTGAAAATTTTACAAGTCTTCCATAATTACTGATGGCATACTTTTCACCAAAGGCAGTGCGTACACCACGTATAACTGCCCATTTTTCATCCAATATTTTTTTTATTGATCTACGATTTTCCATAATGTGTTTTTAAATCCGTTACAAATTTTTCTATCATACAAACCGATTCTTATCTATAATATTCTGAATTGGGAAACAATCAACCCTTTCAAGATAAGATTTTCTTCTCATATCATTTTTACTTTACCGGCAATACTTTGCAGTGCCATTAAATATTAATTTTTACAAACAACTGTGATTGGTAATAAATGATATCAGGATGAACCAATTGTAGAAGTATTTTGCAAGTAACCGTCAAAGCCCAGCTATATGCTTATCTATGACTCTAATGGACGGTTCTTTAAAAAATATTATTTCCGTTTATTTCTTTTAACCAAAGCGGCTTATTGCTTTAGTATATACTTATTTCAATTGTATCTATTAGATACAAAGCCGTAAATTGCGGCCTCAAATAATTCAATATGATTGCTTTCTTAAAAGAATTAGGCATAGCCGCCAAAAACGAAGGTGTTTCTACAGGCCTTAACTGGATAAAGACAAAGGGCGAAACCATTACTTCTTATTCTCCGGTAGATGGAAAAGAAATTGCACAGGTATCTGCAGCCGATAAAAAAGCATATGAAATTACTGTGGCAAAAGCTGCAGAAGCTTTTGAGCAATGGCGCACCTGGCCTGCACCTAAGCGTGGTGAAATTGTAAGACAAATTGGCGATGAACTCCGGCTACACAAACAAGCTTTAGGCCAGTTAGTAAGTTACGAAATGGGCAAGAGTTTGCAGGAAGGCCTGGGCGAAGTACAGGAAATGATTGACATCTGCGATTTAGCTGTTGGCCTTAGCAGGCAATTGCATGGCCTTACCATGCATAGCGAAAGACCGGCGCATAGAATGTACGAACAATATCATCCGCTTGGAATAGTAGGCATTATTTCTGCCTTTAATTTTCCGGTGGCAGTATGGAGCTGGAACAGTATGCTGGCATGGGTTTGTGGCGATGTATGTATTTGGAAACCGAGTGAAAAAACCCCTCTATGTGGTGTAGCTTGTCAAAAAATTGTACAAAAGGTTTTCAAAAAAAATAATGTGCCCGAAGGTGTTTGTGGATTAATAACCGGTGGCCGTGAAGTGGGTGAATGGATGAGCAACGACAGCCGCATTCCTTTGGTTTCTGCAACAGGAAGCACTCGTATGGGTAAAGCAGTTGCCGGGGCAGTAGCTCAAAGACTAGGGCGAAGTTTGCTGGAATTAGGCGGCAACAATGCAATCATTGTTTCGCAGGAAGCCGATATGGCCATTGCTATTACGGCTGCTGTGTTTGGTGCTGTAGGCACCGCAGGCCAACGCTGTACTACAACCCGTCGTTTGATTATTCACGAAAAAATTTACAATAAGTTCAAAGAAAAATTGGTGCATGCTTATAGTCAATTAAAAATTGGTAATCCTTTGAACGAAAAAAATCATGTAGGGCCGTTAATTGATAAAGATGCGGTGAACAACTATTTAACTTCCATTGAAAAATGTAAGGCCGAAGGCGGTAAATTTATTGTGGGGGGTGCTGTATTAAAAGGCAAAGGATTTGAAAGTGGTTGTTATGTAAAACCCTGTATTGCCGAGGCAAAAAATAGTTTTGAAATAGTACAGCACGAAACCTTTGCTCCTATTTTATACATCATGAAATACAAAACCATTGAAGAAGCCATTGCTTTACAAAATGGAGTGCCGCAAGGACTTTCTTCTGCTGTTATCACTAATAATTTAAAAGAAGCCGAAAAATTTTTATCGGCATCCGGTAGCGACTGCGGTATTGCCAATGTAAATATCGGAACCAGTGGTGCAGAGATAGGCGGTGCATTTGGCGGCGAAAAAGAAACAGGCGGCGGCCGTGAAAGCGGCAGCGATGCATGGAAGGTTTATATGCGCCGGCAAACAAACACCATCAATTACAGCGATAAATTACCGCTTGCCCAGGGCATTAAATTCGACCTTTAAATTTTAGCCAAAATAGTATCAGCGGGAAAGCGTCTTAGTGAAATAAAAGTATTTTCGCATCTGTTCAATAAAGTAAATTAAAACATGAATAAATTTTCAACATTGGCAATGGCGGCCATTTTAATCAGCAGCCATGCAATAGCACAGGGAACCAGTGCAAAAGAAAAAGATGTAATTCCAAAAAACTGGCAATTGCTCGACAAAAAAACAACCGGATTCCCCGGTATTAGTTTAGACCAGGCTTATGCATTTGTAAAAGCAAAAAATGTAAAAGCAGGTAAAATTATTGTTGCGGTTATTGATAGTGGTATTGATACCCTGCACGAAGATTTAAAACCTATTCTTTGGAGAAATCCCAAAGAGATTCCGGGCAATGGAATTGATGACGACAAAAACGGTTATGTAGATGATATTTACGGCTGGAATTTTTTGGGAGGAAAGGATGGTCGCAATGTGGGTAAAGATAGCTATGAAGGAGCCCGTGTTTACTGGACTTTAAAGCCTAAATGGGAAGATAAAACAGTAGATGAAACTAAATTAACAGAAGAAGAAAAAGCAGAATACAAAGTGTTTTTATTTGCCAAGCAAAAAACAGTTGGTGATGTAAACCCTGCAGAGGTAGCTTACTTAAAAGGGCTTTATCCAAAATTAAAAGCGGGCGACTCTGCACTTGCCAAAGAATTGGGTAAAGAAGAATACAATGGTAATGATATAAAAGAATTTACCACCCAAAGTCCTGAATCGAAAATGATGAAAAGCTTTTTGCTTAATATTTCAAAAGCCAATAATAATTATGATATAACCAATAAACAATTATTGGGCGAGTTGGAAGGCGAATTAGCCAAAGGCGAAGCAGTAAGCACGCCTCCCCCAACCTATCGTAAAGATATTGTTGGCGACAACTACGCCGATTTTAACGATCGTTATTATGGTAACCCCGATGTAATGGCCAATACTCCTTTCCATGGCACTCATTGCAGTGGCATTATTGCTGCTGTTAGAAACAATGGACTCGGTATGGATGGTGTTGTAAGCAATGCTCAAATAATGATGTTGCGTGCCGTGCCCGATGGCGACGAACATGATAAAGACATCGCTTTAGCAATTCGCTATGCAGTGGACAACGGTGCAAAAATTGTGAGCATGAGTTTTGGTAAAGATTTTTCACCAGAAAAAAAATGGGTAGATGATGCTTATAAATATGCTGAAAGCAA
>DEHT01000060.1:0-16979 GCA_002352045.1 Chitinophagaceae bacterium UBA2793
CGTAATTGATGCGAAGCGACCTGGTAAAACCCTTTGACCTGGTATTTTGTTGTTGAGTAGAATCTTTACCATTATAACTACTATCGAGGTTTAAATATTGCTGATAGAAATCTCTGATATTTCTATTGGTACTGTGGGCCAAATTACCCACTATTCTAAAGGTTTCGCCGGGTGTTTTGGTTTTATGAGTAAATGAAAAATTACCCGATGGATTAATAGCTTTGGCTTCGCTGCCAATATTCCGGTCGCTTAGCCTGTACAAATTTTCAAATTGATTTAAGTTGCTGTACCAGGTGCCGGTTTGGCCATCATTGTCTCTACTATTAAACATTCCTGTAATAGTAAGGCTGTTTTGCTTATTAAAATTATATTCAAAATTCAATCTTGTGTTTGGGCGATTATTGGTAGAAAAACTATTGCCGTCTGTCTTAAAAAAATTTGAACTATCGGCATACAAATTCTCCCTTAAGCTATAACTTTCACCACGGTAACGGTTGTACGAATATCCGGCGGTAGCCGTAAAAACCACTTTATTTTTCCTGTAATTATAAGTACCGCTAATACCGGCTTCGCCTCTTGTACCATAGTTTACATTAAGCCTACCACTCTTACCTACTTTCCCTTTTTTGGTTACAATATTAATTACGCCCCCCCTTTCATTGGCATATTCTGCAGGAGGAGTTGTAAGCACTTCAATTTTTTCAATCATACTACCGGGCATACTTTCCAACAAATCCTGCAATTGCCGGGCATCCATTTCTACCGGCTTATCATCTATCAGCACTTTTACCTCTTTTCCTTTCATTAGCATTTTGCCATCGTTGTCTACCGAAACCAGTGGAGTTTGCTTTAGCAAATCAGTAGCATTGGATGCATTGCTAAGGGCCGATTCACTGGCATTAAAAGTAATTTTGCCATCCTTATTTTCAATAAGCGGTTTTTCGGCATACACCGTTACCGACTCCATTTCGCTGGCCGAACGTATCAATTTTAAATCGGGCAGATTAAAATCGGTTCTTTCTTCCCTCAAAAAAATGCTATCGGTTCTTAAGCTGGCATATCCGGTCATTTTTACCCGGAGCCTATAATATCCATATCTCAATTCATTAAATTGAAATTCGCCATTGGCATCGGTAACAAATATTTCAGCAACGGAGGTATCGTTCATTAATTGAATAGAAACAGTGGCACCTTCAATAACCTTTCCATTATCTGCATCAATAATATTACCGGCAATAATTGTTTTATTGCTACCCGGCTGAGCAATTGCCGTAGAACAAATAAATACTGAAAAAAAGAAAAGAAAAAATGACTTCAATGGTAACTAATGGAATTATTAAAACAAAAATAAAGATTCGATTTGAGTTATACATTGCCGTTCTTATAATTGTATGACCTTTATTTTGCTACTAACTGTGAACTTTGAGCGCCTGAGTTGACGTTGTAAGTTTGCTATGAATGTTGAACTAAATAAAAGAACGAATCTATTTGAAAGCACATAACATATAACTCATAACTTATAACTCCAAATTCCAATTCGTCAACAACAAAGAATCGCTCACTCCGTATAAAATTTGAATCCCTCTGCCATCCTGTCATTCCACTCAACTCAATTTACTATATTTGCATTTCAAATTTTTAAGCGTTGATAGATACATTGGTTTTGGATAAAACACACGATGAAAAAAGGCAAGGTGAGGCTTATGCCGCAGCTCCCATTGGCAATACAGCCATTCAAAAACATTTTTACATAGAAAGCTATGGCTGTGCCATGAATTTTGCTGATAGCGAAGTTGTGGCTTCCATATTGCAGGAGCATGGCTATGGTGCTACTACTCAAACGGAGCTGGCCGATTTAATTTTAATTAATACTTGTTCAATAAGAGAAAAGGCAGAGCAAACCGTACGCAAAAGGCTTACAGAATTTAAGCAACACAAAAGAGCTAAACCCGAAATGCTGATTGGTGTTTTGGGCTGTATGGCCGAGCGGTTAAAAGCAAAATTTTTAGAAGAAGAAAAATTGGTTGACTTAGTGGTGGGCCCCGATGCTTACAGAAGCTTGCCCGCTTTGGTAGAAGAAGCCAACGGCGGACAAAAGGCGGTGAATGTATTGCTGAGCAGAGATGAAACCTATGCCGACATTGCTCCTATTCGATTAAACAGTAATGGCGTTACAGCATTTGTAAGCATCATGCGTGGCTGCAATAATATGTGTTCGTTTTGCGTGGTGCCCTTTACTCGTGGGCGTGAACGAAGCCGGGATGCCAATAGCATTGTGAAAGAGTGTGAGGCTTTATTTAATGAAGGATACAGGGAAGTTACACTGCTTGGTCAAAATGTAGATAGCTATCATTTTATAGATGAATCCAACGATGTAACTGTAAGCTTTGCCAAACTAATGCAAATGGTTGCAAAAATTTCACCCTTGTTAAGGGTTCGTTTTTCCACTTCGCATCCAAAAGATATTACCGACGAAGTATTGCTTACCATGAAGCAATACGATAATATTTGCAATTACATTCACCTTCCGGTGCAAAGTGGAAGTACCCGTGTATTGCAAATGATGAACCGTACTTACAGTAGAGAATGGTACATTTCAAAAGTTGATAGAATAAGAGAGCTACTGCCCGATTGCGGACTAAGCACCGATATGATTACAGGCTTTTGTACCGAAACTGAAGAAGAACATAAAGAGTCGCTTAGCCTAATGGAATATTGCAAATTTGAACTGGCTTACATGTACTTTTATTCGGAAAGGCCGGGAACCCTTGCTGCAAGAAGATTTGAAGATGATGTGCCGCTTGAAACCAAGAAACGTCGCTTGCAGGAAATGGTTGCATTGCATCGCATTCATTCTTTAGAAGGTATGCAGAAAGAAGTTGGAAAAACTTTTAAAGTATTGGTGGAAGGTACTTCAAAGAAAAGTGAAGAGGAATTGTACGGCCGCAATGATCAAAACAAAGTGGTGGTTTTTCCTAAACATCAATTTAAAAAAGGCGATTATGTAATGGTTAATATTAATAGCTGTACTGCAGGAACATTAATCGGTGAAGCAATAATTAATTAAAATGAAATGGAGCATAAAAATTTCGAGATAATTTATACCAACTACCGACCTGCCTGCCGGCAGGCAGGTGAAATTTTTTTGCGAAATTCCCTGTCTGCCGACAGGCAGGCATGTGACCAACAAAAATTAAAAAATTACACATGAAATTACCGGTAAAATATATTATTCTTTTGTTTGCACTTATAAGTGGTATTATTTGCCTTTTTAGCAAATCAATAGCTGTAGGAATGAGTTCTGGTGGCGCTTTTGTAGCCTATGCAGCCATTGAAATTTACGACTTGATTATTATAAACCAGTCAGGTAAAGAAAAGGAATAAATGAATTAGTAAAACTACTTATGAAAACAGTTTTTACATTCTACCTGGTTTGGTTTACATCCATTGTAAGTGCACAAAACGAAAATCAATGGGAACAATATTTGAAAGAGAACCGTCCACAGGCATATGTGAGCTACTATTTTTCAAAAGGAGGTAAATCGTTACATAATATTTCGGCATTAATTATTAACGATACATTTTACTTAGTTGAACGAAAGGAAAGAAAATTGGTTCAGGCAAAGCAAATGGGGAGTGTTGTTTATGATACGTTGTATCAACATTGGCGTTCGCTAGAATATTTAAAAAATCATTTGCATGGTTTCAACAATGAATTAAGTAAAAGCAGAAAAGACCAAAAGAATGAACAAATAGAGTTTAAGCAGGTAGCCATTTTATATGGTGGCATACATTTTAATCATTACCGTTTAAAAACTGAAGAAGAGATTTTGAAAATCAAAAACAAAAAATTGATGAAAGCATATACTGTTTTAAATAAATTGGTAGAGCTGCTGCATCAAAATATTTAATTAAGTACAGAGGCAATGGAAATACAATCATTAAAAAACCGATTTGGAATAATAGGAAATTCACCGGCACTCAACCATGCCATGAATGTGGCTATGCAGGTAGCCAACACCGACCTGAGTGTACTTATCAATGGTGAAAGTGGCGTTGGTAAGGAAGTATTTTCTCAAATTATTCATGCTTTAAGTGCAAGAAAGCACAATCCGTTTATTGCAGTAAACTGTGGAGCTATACCCGAAGGAACTATTGATTCAGAATTGTTTGGCCACGAAAAAGGCTCTTTTACCGGAGCGGTAGATAGCCGAAAAGGATATTTTGAAACCGTAAACGGCGGCACCATTTTTTTAGATGAAATTGGTGAAATGCCACTGGGCACACAAGCAAGGTTATTAAGAGTTTTAGAAACCGGTGAGTACATAAAAGTAGGTAGCAGTAAAGTGCAAAAAACTGATGTAAGGGTTATTGCAGCTACCAACAAAGAATTGCTGGAATATACCCATACCGGAAAATTTAGAGAAGACCTGTACTATCGTTTAAATACGGTTCCCATAAGAGTGCCTGCATTAAGAGACAGGAAGGAAGACATCGTTTTATTATTCAGAAAATTTACAACCGATTTTGCAGACCGCTACAAAACCAGCCCTGTACAATTGGATGATGAAGCTAAAAATATTTTAACCAACTATGCCTGGCCGGGTAATGTGAGGGAGTTAAAAAACATTGCAGAGCAAATTTCTGTATTGAGCAAAGACAAAAACATTAATGCTCAACAATTAAGAAATTTTTTACCGGAGCACCAATACAATCACTTACCGGTATTATCCGGAGGTGTAGGTAATGTAAGCCAGGCAGAATTTGCCAACGAAAGAGAAATTTTATACAAACTTTTCTTCGACATGAAAAAAGATGTGAATGAATTGAAGAAAATGTTTTTTGATATTTTACAAAATCCGGCAATGGCAACTGCTGCTCCTGTATATAATAGCGATGTAAATATTTCTCCATTGCCATCTGCATCGAGCCCTGCAGTGGGTAGCTATAGTCCGGCATCGTCGTCGCCGGTTATTTTTCACAATGGCAATACCCAAAACGAATACCAGGCGCATGAAGATGTAGAAGAATCTTTAAGCATTGTTGACAAAGAAAAAGAACTCATTATTAAAGCGCTCAAAAAACACAGAGGTAAACGCAGAGACGCTTCACTTGACCTTGGCATCAGCGAACGAACTCTATACAGAAAATTAAAAGAGTACGATATAGAAGATCTATAGATAAAATAGGTTAGAAAAATTATTCATTTGCAATTATCAATTATATATTATTTTCTTCCCATGATAAAAAACATTCGCCTCCTATTAGTGCTCACCGGTATCATTAGCATCTTTCAGTTTGCTACCTGCAAATATGGATTTAAAGATGTAGCACCTATACCCACCGAAGTAAAAACCTTTAGAGTAAATTATTTTGAGAATAAGGCACAGTATGTAAACTCACAATTGAGTCCACAGCTAACAGAAAGAATAAAGCAAAAAATTATTAATACCACCAGGCTTCGCCAAACCAATACCGACGATGCTCATTACGATATCAGCGGATTTGTGTCGCAATACTATGCTACTACGGTTGCCATCAGTAATAACCAAAGTACCGGCAACCGATTAAATGTAGGTTTTCATTTAGTATTTAGAAATACTTTAGATGAAACAAAAAATTTTGAAACCGATTTAAGCCGAACCTTCGATTTTCCTGCAACACAATCAATTTCAGATGCAGAGCGAAGCTTAAACGAAGAAATGATTAAGAACCTGGTAGATGAAATTTTTAATAAAATATTTTCTAACTGGTAGGCTTATAATACATTTGAACCATGTTGTTATCGAACAATTATCCATATAAATACGCAACCGATATTCATTCATTAAAAATGCTGGTAGAAAAATATCCCTATTTTTCTCATGCACATTTTTTATTACTGAAGCAATTGCAGCAAACAGATGATAGTTATAATGCGGTTGCAGCCAAAACTGCTCTACATTTTGCCAATCCTTTTTTACTGGAAAAACAATTAATGCAGGATGAGGAAGTTAAAGACATACACATTGTTCAGTCGGTTGAAATAGTTGATATAGATAAAGAACGAAACCTTGAAATTGAACAACACACAATTGTATCTGAAGAAAAAAATGAGTTTGCAGACGGAATTCCCCCGGTTGAAAATGCCATAGCTCCAGAACCCAATCAATTATTACCCGAAGAAAAACAGCAAGTACCCGGTTTAGAAACTAAAACCAAAGAAGAAACCCTGTTATTTGAACCCCTGCATACCACCGATTACTTTGCATCGCAGGGTATTAAATTGAGCGAAGCTGTGCTTCCGAATGATAAAATGGGTAGGCAGTTGAGAAGTTTTACCGATTGGCTCAAAACCATGAAAAAGGTTCATCCATCGGGTATGGGGAAAAATATAAACGATGTACCGGTGGATGCATCGGTACAAAATATGGCAGAAAAAAGCAATATAGAAGAAGACATTGTAACCGAATCAATGGCCGAAGTTTACCTTCAACAGGGCAAAAAGGAAAAAGCCATTGAAATTTATCAAAAATTAAGTTTGCTCAATCCTTCTAAAAACGCTTACTTTGCAGCCAAAATAAACGAAATACACTAAAATAAAAATTGACATGATAGTTTTCGGAATATTGATAATTATTTTTTCTGTGGTACTGGGTTTGATTATTTTAATTCAAAATCCCAAGGGTGGCGGATTAGCCGGTTCCTTGAGCGGTTTTGGAAACCAGTTAATGGGCGTTAAACAAAGTACCGATGTGTTAGAAAAAGGCACCTGGATATTTGCAGCCATCATTGGTTTATTATGCTTAATGTCTCCGGCTTTTATTGATAAAGATGGTAGTTCTTCTACTGCCAACGATGCTTTAATCAATAACACACCCACTACCGTCCCTAAAACAAATACACCTGCAGCGCCGGCAACCACTACTCCAATGCCCGGAACCGTAGATACTTCAAAATAATATTTAGTTTAAAATATTTTTATTAGCCCTGCTTCAAATTGGCAGGGTTTTTTATTTTACTTTGTTTACTACAATTAAAAAATGTTCATGAAATGAGCCATAACAAAGTTGATGCTAGTCAAAATGTTTATAGGCGAATTCCCTGTCTGCCGACAGGCAGGCATGTAACAAAAACATTTTCCGCCAAAGGCGGAAGCACAATTAAAACACATGAAAAAAACAATCGGCATTATTTTATTGGTATTAATACTGGTGGGCATTTATGCTGCATGGCAGGCGTTTGGCCCAACCGTTAAAGCACCGGCTGGCAATTTTTTTTATGTGAAAACCGGGTCAACTTATGCCGATGTTATAAATAATTTAAAAGAACAAAAAATATTAGGCAACACATTTGTATTTGATAAGTTGGCAGGCCAGGCAGGTTATAAGAAGAATGTAAAACCCGGCCGTTACGAAATTACCGGCAGCATGAGTAATTATAGTTTAGTAAAAATGCTCAAGGCAGGCCGGCAATCACCGGTTAAATTAGTGATTAATAAATTGCGTACCAAAGAAGACCTGGCCAAAAAACTGGGCAGCCAGTTTGAAGCAACCGAAGCCGAAGCGATTGCTTTTTTGTACAACAAAGATTCGCTCCAAAAATTTGGATTAGACAGCAACACTGCCATCACAGCCATTATACCCAATACTTATCTCATCAATTGGAATGGTAATTTTTCAAAACTCTATGGCAGGCTTGAATCTGAATCAAAAAAGTTTTGGAACCAGGAGAGAAGGTCAAAAGCCCTTTTAAAAAATATGACTCCAGCACAGGTATATACCATGGCAAGTATTGTGGAAGAAGAAACCAATAAATTAAAAGACAAAGGACTTATTGCAAGTGTGTACATCAACCGTATTGAAAAAGGAATGAAATTAGAAGCCGACCCCACTGTAAAGTATGCCATGCGAGACTTTGGCTTAAAACGAATTTTACATGGACATTTAAAATTTCCATCGCCCTATAATACTTATCAAAATACCGGGTTACCACCCGGCCCTATTTGTACCCCATCAACCGAAACAATTGATGCTGTATTGGATGCTCCAACTACCAATTATATTTTCTTTGTGGCAAAACCCGGCCTCGATGGATATTCCAACTTTGCGGCCACTTATGAAGAGCATCTTAAATATGCAAAGGAATATCAACAATGGTTAACCGAATTTTTAAAAAAGAAACAACAGCAACAACAGGCAAACTAAAAATTTACAATTGCTAAAAATTACAAGGATATTAATTACCAAAACGCCCATTGCTTTTTTTATTAAAAAAAGTAAAGTGTTGAAGTTGCCCGGCTTTGAGGGTGTTCCGTTATATGATGTAATCAAATTTTTATTTGGCCAATTAAAAACACATGGACTTACAGAAAGAGCTGCTGCCATTTCTTACAATTTTATTATGGCTATCCCGCCTTCCCTATTGTTTTTATTTACCTTAATCCCCAATCTGCCCTTTATTTCCAAATCGAGTTTGCGATCTCAAATAAGAACAATCATTGTTGACATTATTCCCTCGCCGGAATACAACAAAGGCATTATTAATTTTGTAAATAGTTTTTTAGGAGACCCCCGAATTGGATTACTCTCTTTCGGCTTAATCCTTTCATTGTTTTTTGCAAGCAATGCCATGATGGGTATTATAAGAACCTTCAACAGAAAGTATATTGGTTTTGAAAATATAAACGGGCTTGAAAAAAGATGGCGGGCTATTAAACTCACCATTATCATATTTGCATTTATGCTAGCCTATTTATTATTACTCATCATGCAGGGAGCTTTGCTAAAGTTAATGGTGGTAGATAAGTCGTGGCAGGTTTTTATAAAGTACTTTAGATGGGCCTTAATTATTGCATTATTATTTTTAATTATTGGAACTATTTTTAAATATGCGCCTGCCGTAACCAAGCGATGGAAATTAATTTCGCCGGGTTCCATCGTAACCACTTTACTCAGCATTTTGGCGTCTTTTGGTTTTGCCATTTTTGTAAGCAATTTTGGAAGTTACAATGCATTGTATGGTGGTATTGGTACTATTATGATGGTGATGGCACTCATTTTTATCAATTCATTGGCCTTACTAATAGGGTTTGAATTAAATGTTAGCATTCGGTCGGTAAAGGCAGCGGCAATTGAAAGAGAAACCAGGGAAAGAACAACACAGACTTAAATTATAAAGTATCGGCAAACAGCCGTTCAAATAATATTTAACCAATACCTGAAATTTGTGTAATGAGTAGTGTAAATTTAAACCTCAAAAATTATAGAATATGAAAAAGATATTAGTAGCCTTTACTGCATTAACTGTTTTTGCAGGCATGGCATTTACGGTAAACGATCCATTGGCAATTGGCAGCAAAATGCCTAAGGCAGATGTAAAAATGAAAGATGTTTCCGGTAAAGAAATCAGCATGAAAGAAGCTGCTTTAGAAAATGGCGTGTTGGTAATGTTTAGTTGCAATACCTGTCCGTATGTAATAAAAAACCAGGAACGCACTGTTGCCATTAGTGAATATGCCCGCAAACTTAAAGTAGGTGTAATTATTTTAAACAGCAATGAAGCGCAGCGTGGAGCCGAAGATAGTTACGAAGCCATGAAAGAATATGCAGTAGCTCAAAAATACAATTGGAGTTATGTAATAGATAAAAACCATGAAGTGGCCGATGCATTTGGTGCCAATCGTACTCCTGAATGTTTTTTATTTGATAAAAATCAAACCTTGGTTTACCATGGTGCTATTGATAATAATCCATCTGATGCGGCTAATGTTTCTACACAGCATTTAAGAAATGCATTAAAAGAAATGACTGCCGGCAAAGAAGTAAGCGTAAAAGAAACCCGCAGCGTAGGATGCTCTATTAAAAGAAATAAATAATTTTATTACCATTTATAATAAGCCGGCAATTATTTTGGAGCCGGCTTTTTTGTTGCAAATGTTGGAGGAATTTTAAAGAAAACTATTTCAGCAACAATAGTATCTTAATTTATGATGAAAACAGGGTTGTTAATATTTACAGCAGCAATTTTCACAATAGGCTGTAGTAGCAATAAAAATATTGCAAAGGAAAACTCCACACAAAACAGGCCCCCTGATTATTCAACCCTTCACGATTGGGCCGCACATCCGTATAAATGGGATCCATCAGATAGTGTACCTTCTCCACTTAGAAATAGTATTTACAGAGACAGCCTGGTGGATGTTTTTTTTGTACACCCCACTACCCTCACCAGCAAAAAAAATCACAAAAGCAATGCAAACCTTGATGATGAAAAACTAAACCACAAAACCGACTATAGTGCAATCCTTTTCCAGGCAAGTGCATTTAATGAGCAATGCAGAATATTTGCACCCAGGTATAGGCAGGCACACTATGGCAACTATTTTAGCGAAGACAGTTCTCAATCTAAAATAGCGTTTGACCTTGCTTACAGCGATGTAAAAAAAGCTTTTGAATTTTACTTAGAAAATTATAATGCAGGCAGGCCCATCATCATTGCAGCACATAGCCAGGGTACACAACATGCAGGCAAGCTGTTAAAAGAATTTTTTGAAGATAAAGTTTTAATGAACAAATTGGTTTGTGCATACATTGTAGGAATGCCCATTGCTGAAAAATATTTCCGCATGCTTAACCCTTGTAAAGATTCTTTACAAACAGGTTGCTTTGTTGCCTGGAGAACATTTAAAAAAGGATATGAAGGCCCTGACTATGTTTTGAAAGAAAATTTTAAAAGCATTGTGGTAAATCCATTAACATGGACAATGGATAATAGCTATGCTCCTGCATCCCTGCATGAAGGAACCGTACTGGTAAAATTTAATAAAATCGGGAAACCGGTTGATGCACAAATACACAAAAATATTTTATGGACTCGTAAGCCAACCTTCCCGGGAAGTATTTTCTTAACTACTAAAAACTACCATATTGGCGACATCAACCTTTTTTACATGAATATTAGGGAAGATGTAAGGCGAAGAATTGGTTTGTATTGGAAACATTAATTTGCTCAATTAATTTCCTATGGCTTCTTTAATGGTAGCTTCAAATTTTTCTTTTTCCATTTCCTCCTCAAAAAACTTTCGATAACCTGTTTTGGGATTTACTATCAGTGTGGCGGGTATAGAACCACTCCATTTTGCATCAACCCTGGGGCAAAAATAATCGGCATTACTTTCATCGAGCCAAACTATATTAGCAACCCAATTTTGTTTTTTAGCAAAAGCAGCAATTTTTTTAGGATAAAAAGAAGGCATATCTAAACTTACCAATAAAAGTTTTACATTTTTGTCTTTGTATTGATTAGTAACTTCTATAAAAAAAGGAATTTCTGCCACGCAGGGTTTGCAAAAAGTAGCCCAAAAATTTACTACCAACACTTCATCCTTCTCACTGTTAATGTATTTTTCTACATCGGTTATTTTCCAGGTAGGAATGGTGGATTGGGCAAAAGAGGTAAATACCAAACCATTCATTAGAAAGCCGAACAGCAATAATTTTTTCATAAAGTAAAGTTAGGAAAGTTTGAAACTTTGAGTTATTGTAATAATAATTTAACAATCACAAGTAAAACGCTGTTTAAAAATTATTAGACAAACAAAGCTTTAGAAATCCAATTTAAAAACAATTTTGTTTGCATTTATCCGATGATCCCTGATATGCTGTACAAGAGTGCGACGCCTATAAAGCCTAAGCAGAAATACCACTGCCGGGTTCATAAAAATATCCTTCAAAAAGCTATCTCTTTCCTATTTGGAAAATAGCTTGTTTCAATCTAAATTTGCCACTCATTTTAATCATTAAAATTCCAAATATTTATGGCATACGATGTAATAGTGTTGGGAAGCGGCCCGGGTGGTTATCCTGCGGCAATAAGGGCAAGTCAGTTGGGTAAAAAAGTAGCAATTGTAGAAAAAGAAAGCCTGGGCGGCATTTGCCTCAACTGGGGTTGTATTCCTACCAAGGCTTTATTAAAAAGTGCGCAGGTGTACGATTATGCAAAACATGCATCCGTTTACGGAATTAATGTGAGCAACCCAAGTGCCGATTTTGATGGCGTGGTAAAACGCAGCCGTGGCGTTGCCGACAAAATGAGCAAGGGNNCAGCCGATGGCAGCAAGCAAATTTTAGAAGCAAAAAATATTGTAATAGCAACCGGTGGCCGTGCACGCCAATTACCTTCAATGCCCATTGATGGTAAAAAAATAATTGGCTATCGTGAAGCTATGGTATTGCCCACTCAACCTAAAAGCATGATCGTTTGCGGTAGTGGCGCTATTGGTAGCGAGTTTGCTTATTTCTACAACAGCATGGGCACCAAATGTACCATTGTAGAATTTATGCCACGCATTGTACCGGTGGAAGATGAAGATGTGAGCAAAGAATTGGAAAAGCAATTTAAAAAACAAGGCATTGATATTATGACCAACAGCGAAGTGCTGAAGGTTGATACTTCGGGCAACGGTGTAAAAGCCACTGTAAAAACTGCATCGGGTGAAATTACTTTAGAAGCCGATATTTTATTGAGTGCGGTGGGTGTGGTTGCCAACATTGAAGGTATAGGCTTAGAAGAACTGGGCGTTAAAACCGAAAAAGGAAAAATTATTGTAGATGCCAATCAACAAACCAATGTTGCCGGTGTGTACGCAATTGGCGATTGCACACCCGGGCAGGCTTTGGCACATGTGGCTTCAAGAGAAGGTATAAATGCGGCTGAGCATATTGGCGGCCATAAAATTACGCCATTAGACTACAACAATATTCCGGGCTGTACGTATTGCGTACCCGAAATTGCCAGTGTTGGTTACACAGAAAAAGCTGCAAAAGATGCAGGCTTTGAAGTAAAGGTTGGAAAGTTTCCTTTTATTGCAAGCGGTAAAGCCAGTGCTGCGGGTGCAACCGAAGGTTTTGTAAAAGTAATTTACGATGCCAAATACGGTGAATTTTTAGGTTGCCACATGATTGGTATGAACGTAACCGAAATGATTGCCGAAGCAGTAGTTGCCCGCAAATTAGAAACTACCGCCCACGAAATATTAACTGCCGTTCACCCGCACCCTACCATGAGCGAAGGACTGAAAGAAGCTACAGCAGTGGCTTACGGAGAGGCAACGGACATTTAGTAATGATGAATTGATAATTGCTAATGAATAAATAAGCGGCATTCTACTTTTGAATGCCGCTTTTTCTTTGGCTCTGCACCGAAGCTGAGACCCCATTTTTTTAAAAAATGCTAGTACCCCTATATTGTGATGTTACAAGCAATGGTTTTTTATGGCTGCATCGTTGTGTCACTCACTTTTGCTGCAAACCAATGAGCAACTTTAAAGACCCTTGTATTTTTACAACAAAAAAATCGCAAAGAACACAACAAAAATCATTGCGTCCTTTGCGAAAAACTTTGTACTTCTTTGAGTTAAACTTCTATGTAAAATATTTAGCCTTCCAGGTTTTACCTTCGATAGCTACCATGTTAACTTCCAAAAACTTTCTTCAGCAAACCCGTTACCTGTGCTGCAGGGTCTTTACGAATTTTTTGTTCCTCCTGCCCTATAGAATAAAATACACCGTTTAAAGAACGCTCTGTTACATAACCGGATAAATCTGTATTAACAGGCGTTTTACTAAACTTGTTATAAGCTGTAAACACATCTTTCCAATATTGTGCTGCATTTACTTTACTCAACGAAGCTTCAATGATGGGCCTCATTTTTTCGGTTAGTTGTGCGGTAGTGTTTTTCTTTAAATATTCTGTTGCGGCAAAATCACCACCACGTAGAATACTCAAACCATCAGTCAAAGTCATACCCTTAATAGCATCCCAAAAAATAGTACTGATGCCACCGGCTGCATCCTCTGCAGCACGATTCATAGAAAGAATGGCTTTATCAACTAAAGAGCCCATACCAAACTGGCGCAAGGTTTTTTCGGCTTTCCTGGCTTCCTCGGGCATTAAAATTTTGATGGCTGCATTGGCAAAAAATCCATCAGCCTTATTTAATCTTTTGGCACTACTGTCGGCGCCAATGGTTAGCGCTTCCTTTAATCCCTGAATTATATCATCGTTGCTTAAAGATGAACCTTTGGAGCCGCCGAGTACATTGCTTAATACCGAACCGGTTTGTGTACTATCTTTTTTTACTGCTTTATTAATTTTGTTTAAAATACCCTGTGCATTGGTTGAAACTCCCAGCAAAATGGCGAAGAAAAGGATGGCGATTTTTTTCATTGGATTATTGAAGGTTAGTTTATTCATAAAAAATAAAATGATTCCAGCAAAACTATAGGATAAGCTGCAAAGAAGGGGTTAAAATTGATGAGAACTTCGTCTTGCCCTTTTCAACAACACTTTCAATATGCAGTTTTCGGCTTCCCTGTTTTCTATGATTCAATATTTAATGTAGGAAATGATTGAAGTACATTTTGCTCTATTTCGTTTCGTGAAGACACGAAACGAGGCGGAAGATGCACCTGTTGGGTACTGTTAAGCTATTTTTGCGTCAAAAGATTTTATAGAAGTCAACGATGTACGTTTTACGGATAATTCTTCTTCTATGTCAAAATCGTCCTGAAGCCCGAGCCAGAATTTTGCTGAGTTTCCAAAATATTGGCTAAGTCTAATGGCAGTGTCAGCCGTTATACGACGATTACCTTTAAGGATTTCCGATACTCTTGTTTGTGGGATTCCAATGTCTTTTGATAGCTTGTAGGCCGTAATATTGAGAGGCGAAAGAAATTCCTCCATTAAAACTTCACCGGGATGTATATTTTTTAGTCTTGTCATTTGCCAAAAATTTAGTGGTAGTCAAATATTTCTACATCAGAAGCATTACCTGCATTCCAACGAAAGATAATTCTCCATTGGTCGTTAATTCTGATGCTATAGAAATTTTTCAGATTTCCTGCTAATTTTTCCAGCCGATTTGCTGGTGGTATTTTTGGGTCATTTAATGTAAATGAGTTATTTATCATTCTAAGTTTTCGGCGTCCTATATTTTGTATTTCTGCAGGTAGTTTTTTTACTCGAATACCATTCCAAACATTTTTAGTGTCTTCATTCCCGAATGAAATGATCATAATTATGTATTACGTTAGTAACGCCAAAAGTAAGTAAATGTTTTAAATCGACAAAATTTCTGCTGCAATAGGCTAACTGCTTGATGTGTCGCCGGTAGAAGCCTTCCGAAAAGATTGGAACAGGCAAGGTGACTGCAACAGCTCACATCTGCTTTCTTTATCTACAGCGGCAGAAATGGGTGGTTCGTGAAGACACGAACCAAGGCGAATAGTAAATGTTTTAAATCGACAAAATTTCTGCTGCAATAGGCTAACTCCTTGATGTGTCGCCGGTAGAAGCCTTCCGAAAAGATTGGAACTGGCAAGGCGGCGGCAGCAGTTCACATCTGCTTTCTTTATCTACNNGAACCAAGGCGAATGCTCAGATTATTTCTGCCGGGAATATCTTGGGAAAAAATTATTAATCAGTCTATTTAATGCATTTTTACCCTCTCGTTCAATGTCCGCTTTGTCATGATGTTCCTGAGTTATAAAAGTTATTGACGGCTCTATATTAGAAACCATATATTCTCCGCCACCACTTTGTTTTATAAATGTCCAGTCGTCACAGTTATGTCTTCTGCCAGCTCCGAAGTCAACTGGTAAAAACATTCTTTCTTCAACTAGAGAATTATCCTCTGAGTAAATTGAAATTGTTTGTCGAAGGTGTAGTTCAATATGACATTTTTTACAAAGTGTTATTAAATCTTCATTATCATAATTCCAACTTTCCTTCCCGTTTATATATTTTTTGTGATGAACTTGCATAATTGGAAAAACTGGCCAACAAATCCCAAAAGATATATTAAATGAGTAACCTGTTTTGCTTTGAGCAATTAAGTAGCTTGCTTGGAAGGGGTCAGGGGAATTATTATAAGAATGTAATTCAACTTGATTTTCCACTTCATCGTAAAATTCAACCATTCCCAATTCTGGGTTGAACTGTTTACAGATTTGGCAAGTAAAATTGTCTCGCTCTAGAATTTCCATTCTTTTGTCTTCCCAAGTCATGCAAAAAACTTTTAAAATTCATAAATAAACTCTCAAGTAAAATGTCACCCCAAATTGCGCCCAACGTCCGGCAGCTTGGCGTATTCNNCATATTTTTCCCCACGTTTTATTACTGCAAACATTCTTAAGATCAGTTTAAATTTTACATTATTCAGAACTATCCCATAATGCTTGGTTTTTAGTTTACGCTCTGCGTATTTCTGAGTTTCTTTATCCCACTGGATGGCCGATTTAGCAGTAACAGTTCATAACGGCAGAAAAGCAATTATTATGGGTAGCTTAACATTCCATTTATTTCGTNNCACTCGCCACGTTGTCTTTTGTTTGAAAACACTTTGTGAAGTTTTTTTTCAATTGCACTTGGGGCTTTCCAAAATGATACAAGTATTATTTCTGGTTCCTGACCTTGTAAAGTTTTCTCTCTATATTTTGGGTCTTTACTTTTCCCAATTTTGATAAGGTTAGTCCTCGGATTAAGCATAATATAAACAAACTCATCGCCCTGATTTAATTGCTTAATATCTTTATTGCCAAAAAATGATTTGTAAAATTCCCGTTTGTCAATTAATGGTACATTGATAATTCCTTTTACACCCTTTGTCATTATCAAAGGANNACAAAGTTCTTGTCTGTTTTTGAAAGGTATTGTAAGTATTGATTGTGTCAAGTCCTTTATAATTGTGTTCTAGAAATTGCGAAAAATAAAACACCAAATTGTCTCGATTTGGATTATCAATTGTAAGCTCAATTAAATCGCCTTGTAATTCTGTCTCGCCATTGGCATAAAAGAGTCTGTAAATAATTTTATCAGTATCATCCATACACATTAGGCCAAAACACTGCTTTTCAAGCCCAACCACAACATTATTTAAATCTCCTGGGCACTGCTTGTTGAGGTGCAAGATTGTTGATTCGTCAAGTGGCGAATAAACT
>DEHT01000060.1:16989-26201 GCA_002352045.1 Chitinophagaceae bacterium UBA2793
TTGCTAAAGATAAATAATAAGAAGTCAAGATGGGCTTTTCATAGCAATCAAGACCTGTTTTGCAAACACTTATGGTGTAGGCAGTTTTTAATGATTTTTAAGTTCGTTTTTTACTTGTTTTAAAGCGTCTAAAAATTCGTCTGATTGTGACTTTGCCAATAGTTCAGTATTATCATAGAGATAATTTGAAAATTTAATTTCAAATTTCCAAGATNNTCGTCAATTTCATTTTCGTCTAAATAGGCGTGTCGTTCACCTTTAACAACTCCCGTCCAAAAACTTGTACCGCTTTGATTGCTAAGGTAAAGTCCTTTGGTTTTCTGATTTGTTTTCAAATTTGTTATAATTATTATTTGAAACTGTAGGACTTTAACTTTGTCAACTTCAACAAACTCCACTTTTTTAATAATACTTGTTTCTCTCAATAATCTTTCTATTTGAGTATTACTTGTTGTGTCGGGAACTTCTTCTTTTGTGTTTTTCTGGCTGAAACTTGTCAATGAAATAAACAATGCTACTACTAATGTGAAAATAATTTTCATGTTGTTGATTTTATGCCTACTCTAGGAACTGCAGTTTTCGGCTTCCCTGTTGAAACAAAAGTTTAATGTGAAAGTATTAAAATAGTTCTGCCATCTTGCTAAAGAGCTGTGTCGCAAAATTTTGCACACCACCTCCAAATATATACCATCTCCCCTACTCATTCCAAAAAAATCACACATAAAATCACCTGTTTCATATATTGGTTAAAAGTTTCAATTTGCTTACCGGCTCAAATTAAAACAAGGTAACATTTTCGCATTGGTAGCTTTTTGTTTCAATCTTTCCAGTTTATTACATCCTATTATCCCGAAGCTGCAGCCTTGATACTTGTACTCAAAAATCTACTTACTTTCCATTAAAATTTCCTACAGTTCGGTTCTCAATACTCATACCTCGTCAAAAGTTAAATCATAAAACATCATAACCCTTATAAAAAATCAGCGTTCCATTTTTTTCTCTGCTGTGGGTAAATTGAACAAAATAGGCTTCCATCAATTTGATGAACGGTTGCATTATGTAAAACTTAGAACTAACTTTGGGTATTAATAAAAAAAATATGCCCGGCAAAAAAGCAGTTTATTTTGTAGCATCCATTGGTTTGTTGCTGTTGGCAACTTCGGCTTCCATTGGCAATGAAGAAAAATTTAAAAATCTTAAAATTCTTCCAAAAGATATTAGTGAAAAAAAACTTGACAGCATTATGCATTCCTACAATGATGCGTTAAAAGTTACCTGCGATTTTTGCCATATTAAAACCAAGGAAAGTGGCAATGAATTAGACTTTGCCGCCGATGGCCCCATGAAAGAAACCGGCAGAAAAATGATTCAACTAATGATTGATATTAACACTAAATATTTTTATTACGACTCTACCATAAAACCACAATACCTCAATGGTGTAAGTTGCAATACCTGCCACCGAGGCAATCCATTTCCCTGGGGCGAATGATATAAAACATAAAAATTCTTAAGATGCCAAAACCTGTTGAAGGAAGTTTTCCTTCCTATTTTTCAAAATATATAAACCTGGTGATGGAAGATGATTTGTTTGCCGGATTTCAACAACAACAATCCACTATAGATGCATATTTTAAAACTATCCCGGAGCATAAACAAACATTTGCTTATGCCGAAGGTAAATGGACTTTAAAGGAAATGCTTCAACATATTATTGACACCGAACGCATCTTTAATTTTAGAGCCCTTTGCTTTGCAAGAAAGGAGACCCAGAATATTCCGGGTTTTGAAGAAGACGATTATGCGGCTAATAGCCATGCCAATGAAAGAAGCTGGGATAGCCTTTGCGAAGAATTGGCGTTGGTGCGTCAATCAACCCTAGCCTTGTTTAACAGTTTCAATGAAGCGGATTTTTTAAAAAGCGGCTCGGCCAACAATAAACCGGTTACTGTTTTAGCCCTTGGCTTTATGACCATTGGCCATATTTATCATCACATCAATATTATCAACGAAAGGTATTTATAACGGTTAGCATTAACTGCTTATTTCTTTATCAACCACTACCACTAAATCATCTACCGACACCGTCATAGGTACTACACCTACCTGGAGGATGGCTTTTTTGCCTCTTAATTCTTTTACAATACCTACCGTACGGCCGTTTTTCATTTTCACCTTATTGCCTACCTGCACTAAGCCACCCACTTCTTCAAATTTTTCGTTGAGCTTCTGCTGCTTTTTTTGCTGCTGCAACTTTTCTTTTTGATTAAATAGAAGGGCATGTATCATTTTAACCACGGCATTTTTATCTTCTGCTTTTCGCCATTCAATCACCATTGATTTTAAACGGCGTTCCATATCTTTCATATAAGCAATTCGCTCTTCGCTTACCCGGTTTTGATGCTTTAGTTTTTCTACTTCCTGCCGGTGCCGCTCTTTATCCAATATATGCTGCATCTCTTTTTTAAGCCGCTCGTTTTCTTTCAACAGTTTTTGCAAATCCATTTTTTCTTTATCTAGTTTTTGCAAATCCTGTTCGGTACGGTTTAGCAAGCGGTCTAATTGAAACTGGTCTTCATCCACCAGTTTTCTTGCTTTTGATATTAATCGTTTGTCGAGGCCAATTCTTTCGGCAATGCTGAAAGTGTAGGAGCTACCGGGTTTGCCAACCTGCAATTTGTAAAGGGGCAACAAATTCTTTTCATCAAATTGCATAGCGCCATTAATAATACCCTTCACTTTATTGGCCATTACCTTCAAGTTGAGGTAGTGCGTAGTTACCACACCAAAAGCATGTTTAAATGCCAACTCTTCCATAATTACTTCGGCAAAGGCACCGCCCAAATTGGGATCGCTGCCACTACCCAATTCATCAATAAAAAACAAGGTTTTACCATTGGCATTTTCAATAAAATGCTTCATGTTTTTTAAATGCGAGGAATAGGTACTCAACTCAAACTCCAGGCTTTGTTCATCGCCAATATGAATAAACAGTTGTTTAAAAATCCCCATCTCACTATCGGGGCTAACCGAAACCAGCAAACCTGCCTGCAGCATTACCTGCAACAAGCCAATGGTTTTTAATGTTACCGTTTTGCCGCCGGCATTGGGGCCACTTATTACCAATATGCTGTTCTTATCGTCGAGCCGAAGGCTAACAGGAATGGTAGGTTTGCTTATCCTTTGATTGTATAAAAAAAGTAAGGGATGATAGGCGTTGATTAAATTGATATGTGCCCTATCTTTTAATAAAGGATAATGCCCATTGATATCAATTGCCAACTTTGCTTTTGCTTTTATAAAGTCGAACTCGCCGGCAATTTCCAAATATGATTTTAGTAAAGCTGCATATACAGCCAGCTTTTGAGTAAGCTGCCGCAAAATTCTATACACTTCTTTTTGTTCCTCGTATTCCAACGAAAAAATATCGTTGTTGAGTTCGGTGGTTTCTTCGGGTTCAATAAAACTGGTTCGCCTGCTATCGCTTTCCCCATGAATAACGCCTTTAATACTGCGCTTTTGCTCAGCAAATACTGCCAAAACTCTACGTCCATTCATAAAGCTTTCTTCAATATCGGCCAGGTAACCTTGCTTGTTGAGCTTGCTTACAATTCTGTCGAACACACGCCTTATTTCGTTTCGCTTGCGGTAAAGCTTCATTCTAATATCGGCCAATGCTTCACTTGCATTGTCTTTTACCACAGCGGTTTCATCCAGCACTTCATCAATTAATTCCTGGATGGACTTTTCGTAATAATTGTTTTCAACTACTTTAGCAAGGCCCGGATAACTTTCTCTTATTTCAGCAGTAAACCATCTAAAAATATTTTGTGCATTAATGGCTAGCCTTCTTATCAGCATAAACTGCTCACCGGTTAAAGATGCGCCGGGAATAGAAAGTAATTTTATTTCTCTTTGAATATTGGCAGCAAAATCGTTGGGAAAATATAAGCCACTTTGAAGTATGGCTTTAAATTCGTTGGCCTGTTGTAAAGCCGTTTCAATAAATTCTTTTTTGGTATGAATGCGCAGGTTGAGCGAAAGATTTTTGGCATACTCGGTTTTGCAATGTGCCGCCAGCAAATCTTTTACTTTGTCAAACTCTAATTGTTGTAAGGTAGATTCGGGGAAAAACTTCATAAAAAAGTAAAAAGTAAAAAGTACAAAGTACAAAGTAAAAAAGCAAGCCAGCGGTTTGAAACTCTCTTTCTTGCTCATTAGCTATTTAAGCACCTCTACAAAGTAATAATTAAAAAAGGAAGCCAGCAGTTTGAAACTTTCTTTGTGTTATGAATTAAAAATTCAAAAGTAAAAAAAGGAGAACTCAAACTGAACGCACCCTTTTGACTTTTGAATTTTTATTTTTTACTTATACAATTAATCATCCAATTTAAGAACGGCCAAAAACGCTTCCTGCGGCACTTCCACATTACCAATTTGGCGCATGCGCTTTTTACCTTCTTTTTGTTTCTCCAACAGTTTGCGTTTACGGCTAATATCGCCGCCATAGCATTTTGCCGTTACATCTTTACGCATGGCACTAATATTTTCCCGTGCAATTACTTTGGCTCCAATAGCAGCTTGAATAGCTATTTGGAACTGCTGACGGGTTAAAAGGTCTTTTAATTTTTCGCACAACTTACGGCCAAACTCCTGTGCACGGCTGCGATGGATTAATGCACTTAAAGCATCTACCTTTTCGCCGTTCAATAAAATATCCATGCGTACAATATCGCTTTCTCTAAAACCAATGGGATGATAATCGAAAGATGCATAACCCCGGGTTTGCGATTTTAATTTATCGTAAAAATCAAAAACAATTTCGGTAAGCGGCATTTCAAATGTGAGTTCTACTCTTGTAGGCGTTAAATAACTTTGATGTATCAACATGCCCCGCTTATTGATACAGAGGGTCATTATGTTACCAATATATTCAGCCTGCGTAATTATTTGTGCTTTAATAAATGGCTCCTCTACCCTTTCTGTACGGCTTGGGTCGGGTAGTGTAGCCGGGTTGTGTACATCTATTCTTTCTCCTTTAGAAGTGTAAGCAATAAAGCTTACGTTGGGAACCGTGGTAATTACCGTTTGATTGAACTCACGCTCCAATCGCTCCTGGATAATTTCCATGTGCAGCAAACCAAGAAAACCACAACGAAATCCAAAACCCAATGCCTGTGAAGTTTCCAATTCAAAAGTTAAGGATGCATCGTTCAACTGGAGTTTTTCCATACAATCTCTCAGCTCTTCAAACTCATCGGTATTCACCGGAAAAATTCCTGCAAAAACCATTGGCTTTACTTCTTCGAAACCATCAATGCGTTTATCTGTTGGGTTTTGTACGGTGGTAAGCGTATCGCCTACTTTTACTTCCTTTGCATTTTTAATACCGGTGATAATATAGCCCACATCGCCGCAACTCACTTCGCCTTTTGGGCTCATACCGAGTTTTAAAATTCCTACTTCATCGGCCTCATACTCTTTATCGGTACTAAAGAATTTTACTTTATCACCTTTTTTTATACTGCCGTTAAAAATGCGGTAATACACTATAATACCACGAAAGCTGTTAAACACCGAATCGAAAACCAATGCCTGCAATGGTGCATTGGGGTCGCCTTTGGGCGCCGGTATTCGCTCTACAATGGCCTGCAAAATTTCATCAATGCCAATTCCGCTTTTACCACTTGCCAATAAAATTTCCTCTTCTTTACAACCGATTAAATCAATTATCTGGTCTTTTACTTCCGGAATCATGGCGCCATCCATATCAATTTTATTGATTACCGGAATTATTTCGAGGTCGTTGTCAATGGCTAAATAAAGGTTGCTGATGGTTTGTGCCTGAATGCCCTGCGTAGCATCTACCAACAATAAAGCTCCTTCACATGCGGCTAAAGCACGGCTTACTTCGTAGCTAAAATCCACATGGCCGGGAGTATCAATCAGGTTAAGTACGTATTCTTCGCCTTTGAATTTATAGTTTATTTGAATGGCGTGGCTCTTTATGGTGATGCCTTTCTCCCGCTCCAAATCCATATCATCCAGCACCTGGTTTTGCATTTCACGCTCACTAATGGTATTGGTTGTTTGCAAAAGGCGATCGGCCAGGGTACTTTTTCCGTGGTCAATATGGGCAATAATGCAAAAATTGCGAATATTCTTCATGTACTACATTCAAAATTTAGGCGGCAAAAATAGGTTATTTTGGCGGAAGAATAATGGGTTAAAAGGAAGTGAACATTCGGCCAATTCAATTGAAATTAACCGTACAATGGCCTTTTGAATATGATGGGCTTTACCATTGGTATAAACTGCAAAAGCAGATAAGGTTCAATTACCTATTTTTAAGAAACAATTACTTTGTTTTATGAAAAAAAATTTGGCCGAATTAATGGAATCCCTGCCCGAAGAGCAAAGAATTATTACCGATGTATTGCGGCAAATTATTATTGAAACATTACCCGATTATTGCAAAGAAAAAATATCGTACAATGTTCCCTTTTTTTATGGTAACCGAAGCATTTGCTTTGTTTGGCCGGCTGCCGTACCAAGAGGTGGAATTAAAGAAGGTGTGTTGCTGGGAATTTGGTATGGCAATCGCTTAGCCGATAAAAATAATTTTTTAACTCATGGAACCAATAAACAAATTTTTTATAAGATTTATAAATTGGCCGATGAAATAAAAGCCAAACCAATAATCAATATTTTAAAAGAGGCAATTGATTTAGATAAAAGCTTTGCAAAGAAAAAATGAATTGCCCCGACCTTAAGGTCGGGGCAATTCAAAGGTCGAGGCAATTCAAAGGCTTTTGCCCAATATTAGAAAATTAAATTATTATTTTTTCTTCTTAGCCGGCGCTCCTGCTTCTTCAATCCATTTTGAATCTATATCGTCGGTGTTTTTCTTACCGTAATTTTTACGGGCTTTCTCTAAATCTTTTGCTTTGTTTTTACCTACCAGCTCTTTAATCTTTGTAAGTCTTTCGGTATTTAAAGCCGTTAACTGCGTTTTTTTAACATCGTCGGTAAAGGTTTCATCGGCTTTAATGTCTTTTGCACGAATATTAAACTCGTCGTTAATAGCTTTTACTTTGCGGCCCTGTACATCATTTAAACCTGCAGATTTATTAATTGCATTTTGGCTTCTGTCGTGATTGTACCATGCATCTTTATCAACAACAGTTTTTGTCCAGTTTGATTTATTGGTGCTATCAAGCTCAGATATTTTTTTTGCTTTCCAATCCTGGCGCAGCGAATCTTTTACAAACTCTTCTCTTATTTCGGTTTCTTTTCTAATTGAATCTTCTTCTAGTCTGGCGAGTCTGGCTTCTTCAAACTTAGCTTGCTTTTCTTTAGTGATTTTAGCAACTTCAGCTTGCTGCTTTTGATCGGCTGTTAAAGGCTTCAGTTTTGATTTTTTCTTTTTTGTTTGTGCCTGAACCGCTGTAAATCCAATGATTAAAACCAGGGCTGAAAGAAATATTTTTTTCATAGTAAAAAATGTTTTTTATAAAATTTAATCATGCAATGGCAATATTTGTGCCATTCACAATTAAGTAGGAAAGTACTTTGTAAAAAATTATTTTTCAATCAAAGAGTAGCCTACAGCTAAAAGCATAAAATTCAATCTATTAGAACATAAATTGGGCCTTATATTTTTGACAGTAGTTTGAAAAAATATTCAATTGAAGCCAGGTATGCTTAATTTATTTTTATAATAGCTTCTCCCCTTTTTTGCGGATTGTTCAGTTCAATAACCGGGCTGTTAAGCAATATTTTTTGAGCAATACTATCGGCAGTTTTATTCAACGATTTTTTTACTTCAATCTGCATTAGCTTACCACTATCGTTAACATTGAATGATAAAATCATTCTGCCTTTGTTTTGCATCAACCATTTGTTATTACTGATGCTATCGTTCATTACATAATAAAAATAATCCCAGCCTTCTAAAGGTTTTGCATTGCGTAATTGTATCATTGAATTACGGCTGTTCCATTGGTATTTCTCTTTTTTTGCGTTAGCAGTAGTTGTAGCCACTTCGCTCAAATGGTCGTCGGCCTTTTTTAATACAATGCTATTATTTGAACTATTATTTGTTATTTGCTGGTTACGTTTTTCATATCCGGCAGCATTCACCTCAACCTGAACCGCTTTATTGTTTTCGGTTGCATTGTTCATCACAAAATTTCCTTCCCGGTCGCTTACCACTGCCTGGCCGGCATCTACATTGTTTTTTACTATCGCATTAGGAACCGGCTCTCCTTGTTGATTTATCACCCTGCCTGATATTTGATTTTGGTTTTTTAAGGTAGGAGCAGCATTTGAAATTTCCTTGTTGCTCATTGCTTTTTTTGACCTGCTATCATCTAATGAATACTGCCTATTATCCTTTTGCTTTTCATTGTTGCGAGCCAATTCTTCTGCCTCGGCTGCTATTTTATTTTCCGATGCGTTAGCTACCGCAGTTTTTTCTGGTTCGGTTTTAGCAATATTCGATTGTGGTATTTCTTTATCTAATTTGGCTACTACAGGCGCAGTATCATTCAATGGATATATGGAGGAGGCGCTGCTATCATCTAAAGTGTTGTTACCGGGTTTTAAATCTTTTGTTGCAAATTCTGTATTTTCTGCATCCGGCTTATTGTTTCTATTTACATAAAGCCAACCCAGTCCGCCAAATAAAATAACCACGGCTGCTGCTTTAAAAAGTTTTGACGCAGTATTGGTTTTATACCAGGGCATAGTTACAACTGGAGTCTTATTTGTAGAAGGCCATAACCTTTCTTTTAAATCAACTATATCCCTTGCCGGCGAAGCAGTAAATTGGTAACCATCAAGCGCATCTTGCAAAAATGGATCATCTAAGGCTGCTTTTTCCAGTGCATGCCTTTCCAATGCCGGCATTGTTCCGGTATGATAGCGTTCAAAATCTGCAACGCCCCACAGCTTATTGTTATAATTTGTATCCATCAGGCATTGGCCATTTGCTTATCCATACAATTTTTTAGGTTCCGTCTTCCATTTTGAATAAAGCTTCTTACTTTATTCCATTCTATTCCTGTACTATCAGCAATTTCGTTGTAACATTTTCCCTGCAGGTAAAAAAGTTCAACAACTGTTTTTTGCTCGGGTACCAATTGTTCAAGGCAGAAATACATATGTTTAAAATGTTCTTCTTTCTCCATTACGCCGTTCAGATGCACTTC
>DEHT01000060.1:26351-90076 GCA_002352045.1 Chitinophagaceae bacterium UBA2793
ATAAAAGATGACACTGCTTCAAAAATATGTAAAAAATTGCTTGCTCCATTATGTAATGCTAAAATGTGTGGCATCTACCCTTCAACAACAAACACCCCGAGCCAAAACACACCTAAAAATTTATTTTATATGAAAAAATTAATGCTGCTAATGTTGCCGCTTATTTTGCTTGCCATTAGCTTTTACAAACCTTTACAACAAAACTATTTTTCTTCTGCAACGCATACGGTAACCGGCTGGATTACCGATGAACAGGGAACTGCCATTCCTTATTGTTCAATTATTGAAAAAGGAAGTAAACAGGGAGTAACATCAGATAATAACGGATACTATTCCATTAAGGTTTCTGGAACAAATGCCGTATTGCAATTTTCGATGGTTGGTTATTCTACCGTTGATGTGAAAGTAAAAGGGCAATCGCAGGTGAATGTAAAAATGAGTAATAATAAAGATGAAGAAGCTGATGTAGTAGTTACTTCGGCATATAATGTAAAACGAAAAAAGTTAAGTGACAAAAGCGCCATAGCAAATTCGCTTCCTTCTATTTCAAACGTACATTTTAACCGGCAAAATCCTAATGACATAGCATCCAATACAGAGGACTACGACCATATACAGGAAAATATTTTTTTAAAAGCAACAGATAATCCGCTTTCCACCTTTTCTATTGATGTGGATGCTGCATCTTATAGCAATGTGAGGCGAATATTGAAGCAAGGCCAATTACCGGTAGCCGGAGCAGTTCGCATTGAAGAAATGATCAACTACTTTAATTATAACTATCCGCAACCAACAGGAGATGCACCATTTTCTTTTACAACAGAAATGAGCGATGCACCCTGGAATGCAAATCATAAATTGATAATGATTGGTATGCAAGGCAAAAAAATAGCTATGGATAAACTACCTCCTTCTAATCTTGTTTTTTTGATTGATGTTTCAGGCTCAATGGAAGGGCCAGAAAGACTTGATTTGGTAAAATCATCCATGAAGTTATTGGTAGATCAATTGCGTGAACAGGATAAAATTTCCATTGTAGTTTATGCAGGCGCAGCAGGAATAGTACTGAATCCTACAAGTGGTGATAAAAAAGGTAGCATTAAAGATGCCTTGAATCGCCTGGAAGCCGGTGGCTCTACTGCCGGTGGCGCAGGCATTGCCCTGGCATATAAAACCGCCAAACAAAATTTTGTAAAAGGCGGAAACAACCGGGTGATATTGTGTACCGATGGTGACTTTAATGTAGGCGCAAGCAGTGATGCCGCCCTGGAAGACATGATTGAAGAAGAAAGAAAATCGGGCGTTTTTTTAACTGTGTTAGGCTATGGAATGGGAAATTATAAAGACAATAAAATGCAAAAACTTGCCGATAAAGGCAATGGCAATCATGCTTACATTGATGGTATGGATGAAGCAAAGAAGGTTTTGGTGAGTGAATTTGGCGGTACTTTATTTACCATAGCAAAAGATGTAAAACTGCAGGTAGAGTTTAACCCAACAAAAGTACAGGCTTATAGATTAGTTGGCTATGAAAATCGTATGCTTAAAAAAGAAGATTTTAATGATGATAAAAAAGATGCCGGTGAAATGGGTAGCGGTCATACGGTAACCGCCATTTATGAAATAATTCCTGTAGGGGTACAATCATCGTTTTTAAAAGATGTAGATTCATTAAAGTACAGTAAACCAAAAACAGCCGCATTGAGTAGAACCGATTTTAGCGATGAAGTAATGACCATTAAGTTTAGATACAAAGAGCCGGATGGCGATAAAAGTAAATTATTGGTTCATGCCGTAAAAGATAAACAAATTAACATCAGCCAAACATCCGACAATTACCGTTTTTCTGCTGCGGTGGCATCCTTTGGCATGTTGCTTCGCAATTCAGAATTTAAAGCCGATGCAAGTTATACATCTGTGCTAGCACTGGCTAAAACAGCAAAGGGAAAAGATAAAGAAGGTTATCGAAGCGAATTTATTCGCCTGGTAGAAACCGCAAGTCTTTTAGCAAAAAGTAATAACAATAAGGGTACAGAACTTTCGGTTATAGATTAAAGAAATATTGAACCTACTCTATGTTGTTTTGAAAAATATTTTGATAGACCTGCATGGCTTTGCCTGATTTTACTTTAGGGCTGGCTATGCAGGTTTCTTTTATTTAATCATTCCTGAATTAAAAAACCACCGGGCAACTTAATTTAGCACGCTTTGGTTTGTATGTGTAACGAACCTGCCTCATTTTGGGTTGCAAACTAATTCTAAAATGTAGTCCTGTAAAAATATACCAATCGTTATTATTTGGATTTCCTCTTACGGTTCCATCGGCAGGGTACGGTGTACCGGCATCCAGTTCATCGGTTCTAAAAGCAATGCCTACCGCAGTGCTGCCTCTATTTTGTTCCAACAATTGTTTATCTATATAAGTAGTACTTACATCATCGAGATAATCTGTATTGGTTTTACGAATGCCTGCTTCGAGCAACAATCTAATTTTTGGCGATAGCGCCCATTGCAGTCCCCCGCCAAAGGGAATGGCAAGTTGCTGTAAGCGGTAATTTTTTCTGTTCTCATAAAAACCCTGTCCTTCGGTACTTAATTCGGCAAGCATTAGCTGGTTGCCTTTTGAATCAAAGGTATATGGGCTAAATTTAAAAGTGCCGATACCTGCAAACAAGTAAGGAGAGACTTTATATTCGTATAAATCGAAAAGTATGTACTCAAAGGATAAAGCTGCTTCTGTAACACTACTGGTAAAATCGAGATTGCGATGTTTATTTTTTACAGATAATTTATCGGAACCTGAAACCTTGCCATAATTTAATTCGGCTCTTACCAACATGCGTGGATTGAGTTCAAAAACCATTCCTGCACCAACCACTCCCTTTGGTTTTTTAAAAGGCATGGTTACAGAGCCGAGATCGCCTTTATACAAACTTGCTCCACCAAATGCACTCATATAAAAATGGCGTTGGCCTTGCAAAATATTGGTTGAAAGAAAAATGAATAATGTTAGAAATGACTTCAATGTTTGCTGATAATTTGCCTGAACGCTTAAACGTGCATTTGTCGTATAAATTGCGAGTTTTAAAAGATTAGCAAGCTAATATTATTTTGGCCTGTAATCAAAAATTAGCACGGCATTTTCTTCGAGGCTGGCTTTACTCCTCAGTTCATATCGTTTATCGCCGGCTGTAACAACTATTAAGGCGGTATTGGGTGGAATGCCGCCCAGGTTTTCGGCATACATTGTAATCTTATGTTGGGTAACATTATCTTCCAAATCGAGGTTAATAATTATTGGCGATTCGGACAAACGTTGATGGCTTAATAAAAGCTTACCGTTGTAAAAGATAGAAACTGTATCGTTGTCAACTACTCCATTATCATACACTTTTAAATTAATTTGTTTTACGTTCACCTCCAACCTGCTCATTTCGTTTTGTTTTCTTTTTTCCATTTCCTTTAAAATGGTTTTTTCAGAATTCTTAGAAGCAGTCATTTTTTTAATACTGTCTGGTTTGATTGCAATAGGAGTTTCTGGTTTTGGTGTAGGCTTAGGTGTTACCGGCACCGGCTTAGCTGTAGTTGGTTTTGGTGTAGTGGTGGAAGGTTGGGTTGGTTTGGCAGGAATTGGCTTGGGCTTGGGAACAGGCTTTGGCTTTGGAAAACAATTGGGTTCACCATTTAAAAGTTTAGTAGGTACGGATGATACTTTTCGCAACAATATTTGGCTGCCGCCAATACCCATTAAACGAGATATGGCAGGGCCGGTAAATATTTTTCCTACTAAATAATTTTTACCAAGGCGGGGATGTTTTTTTAAGACAATAAACATAAGCACATGTGTGCCGCTGTTTTTAATAAACCGGTTACCCTGCAATACATATAATTGCTGATCAGGCATGTAATTACCCGCATACGCTGCCGTGCAATTATTTAATGAATCTTCAATGATATAGTCGTGAGTGAAACCACAAAGTACATTTCCTTTTTGCTCAATACTTACAATGATGATTTGACCATCAAATTCGCCTTTCCAGGTGCCTGTTGCCGATTGGGCAAATGATTTAAAAGAAAGCTGGCTAAAAAGTAAAACTATAATTGCGGCAAATTGCTTCATGGTAAAATAAATTTACTACAAATCTTTTGAAGGAAGTAAGCTACTCAATTTGTTTAACTTTAAGTTAGGACTAAAAAATAAAATATCTCAACATGAAAAACAATGAACGCTTTCTAAAATTAATTACCGACCATTATAATGGCGAACCGTGGCTTGATATATCTTTTAAAACTACCATTGCAAATGTTTCATCAAACGATGCAGTAAAAAATATTGCAGGGCTTAATTCTATTTGGCAAATAGTGGTTCATTTAACCGAGTGGCGCTTAACCTTATTAAAAAGACTGAACAATAAATTAGCTCCTGCACCCAGTGATAATTTTTTCAATTCCATATCCAACTGTTCAGAAGAAGCCTGGATACAGGTAAAAAAGAATTATGAAAATTCTCAAAAAAAAATAATCAGCCATTTATTGAAACATAACAACCGGCAATGGGATCAAAAACCGGCTGCTGGATCGTACAGCCATTTTGAGTTACTAAATGGTGTATTGCAACATGATGCTTATCACCTGGGGCAAATTGTAATTATAAAAAAAATGTTAGCTCAGGTATGATATCGCTTTAAAATATCTTTAAGCATTCCATTAATTTCTCCTGCCCTATTCATTATCATTAAATGATTGCCACCATGTATGATATGGGTAGGCCTTGTATTACGTATAGGCAGTATCTCATCTTTTGACCCATGTATATGCCAGTAATGGCTGGGTTTTTCTTTAGTCTTCCAGGTAAGTATGGCCTGCATTGCCCAACGAATAAATTGAGGGTCGCTGTCTTTTATCACCTGCTTTAAAATTATCTTATTTTCTTTTGTATCAGGTATTAAATCTCTTTTTAGTAAGGACATCTTTTTTAAAAACACAATGGGTACCAATTTATGCAACCGGGAGTAATAGGCTAGTTTAAATATTTGCGGTAAATCATTATGCACCGGTGTGCTTGATACCAAAATGGTAGTAACCGGTTTTAATATTTTGGAAATTTCCACAGCCATCATTCCTCCCATTGAAAGGCCCACAATGACGAATGGTTCTTCTGTATCAATTTTTTGAGAAAGCCTTAACGCATACCCGGCCAACGATTCATTTTTATGCGGAGTAATCCAGTTTAAAAAAACGATATCGAAACCATCGGGTAAAACAATATGCTTAAAAACCCTATAATCGGCAGCTAACCCACTGATGAAATAAGCTTTCATGATGTAAAATTATGCATTTGAATGAATCAAATTTTATTCACTTCTAAAATTCAACTATCTTTTCCTTTCGATAAATTGTATTTTAATAAAACAAATTAAGCACCCGGTCGTTCGTAACTTTTAAGCTTTAAAACTGCTATGCTAAACGAAGTAATTAATTTTTTTGATACGTTGGAGAAATACCCATTGATAAGAATGGGCATCCTGGTTTCTGGCCTTTTAATTTTTTGGATATTAGAAGGAGCTATTCCTCTTATTCAACTACATTATAAAAAAAATAAACTTAAACATGCCGGAGTAAATTTATTTTTTACAGTGATTCATCTTATCATCCATACAATTTTAGCCGTTGTAATAATTCAACTGAGCGACTGGTGTAAAGCCAATGAGTTTGGTTTAGTTTATTGGAGTAATGCAGGAATTATAGGCACTATCATTATTTCTATTTTAACCTTAGATTTTTTTGGCGGATGGTTGGTTCATATTGTAGAACATAAAATTCCAATACTATGGCGATTTCATGTAATTCATCATGCAGATAATAATGTAGATGTTACCACCGGATTAAGGCATCATCCCGGTGAAAGTATTGTAAGAGGCATTTTCTTTTTTATGGGCATAGTATTTAGTGGAGCACCAATGTATGCAGTAATGATTTTTCAAACCATCCTTGTTTTTGCCACAGCATTTACTCATGCCAATATTAATTTGCCAAAAAAAGTAGATTCTATATTAAGTTATGTGCTTATTTCGCCCAATATGCACAAAGTGCACCATCATTGGAAACAACCCTATACCGATAGCAACTATGGAGCTATTTTTTCTATTTGGGACAGACTATTGGGCACCTTCAGCAAATTGGATCCTTCAAAAATAAAATACGGCCTCGACCGATATTATCCCAATGAAAAGGATGAGGATATTGGCCAATTGATGAAGAGCCCTTTTTGCAAACAAAATTTTCAGGAAAAATAATTTAATTCATGCTAAAGAAATATGCTCTTCTTATTGGCATTATAGTTTTAAAATTTATCATTCAGTTTAACCTGGTAAATCCGGCGTACGAACTTCAAAGAGACGAATTCCTTCATATTGACCAGGGAAAACATTTAGCGGCAGGCTTTATATCGGTTCCTCCACTCACAGCACTACAATCGTGGTTGATTTTAAAATTGGGTAATACCGATTTTTGGGTACGATTTTTTCCTGCTTTGTTTGGTGCTATCACAATTATAATTGTATGGAAAGCCATTGAAGAATTAAAGGGAGGAATCTATGCTTTGCTACTTGGTTCTTGTTGTATTTTATTTTCTGCTTTGTTAAGATTGAATATTTTGTACCAGCCAAACTCATTTGATGTAATGGCATGGACCTTTATTTATTTCTGCATTATTAAATTTATTAACCGGGAAAATAAAAAGTGGATATGGTTGGCAGCAATGGCATTTGCGGTAGCATTTTTAAATAAGTACAATATAGCTTTTCAGTTGATGGGTTTATTGCCGGCATTATTAATATGCCGGCAGAGAAAAATTTTTACAATGCCGGTTTTATACTTTGCCATGCTTTTTGCTTTTCTGTTGATAGCACCCAATATTTATTGGCAATATCAAAATGGTTTTCCGGTTTTGAAGCACATGCGTGAATTAACCGATACACAATTGGTAAATGTAAAACGGGTTGATTTTTTAAAAGAACAATTGTTATTTTTTGTAAACGGCCTTATAGTGTTGATTGCAGGCTTCTTTAGTTTATGGTTTTATCAACCTTTTAAAAAGTATAGGGTTTTGTTTTATTCATTTGTATTTACGTTAGTAATATTTATTGCCCTAAGAGCAAAATCTTATTATGCCATTGGCCTCTACCCCATCTTTATTGCTTTTGGCGCTGTATGGCTTGAAATTATTTTGGAAAAAAAATGGAAGAAATGGGCGATAAGGCCCTTGTTAATAGTAATCCCTGTAGTTATATTCATTCTCATTCTACCGTTTGCATTCCCTATAAAAAACCCCGAAAAAATTGTTGCTGAATCAGCAAAAAACAACATCAGCCATACCTGGGAAGATGGAAAAGAACATCCCATACATCAGGACTTTGCAGATATGATTGGCTGGAAAGAGTTGGCCGCCATTGTGGATAGTGCTTATCAAAAAATTAATGACCCATCCCAAACCATTGTGTTCTGCGATAATTACGGCCAGGCAGGTGCTATCAACTACTATTCAAAAGTAAAAAACATCCATGCATTATCTTCCAATGCAGATTATGCAACCTGGTTTCCGGATAGCCTGCAATGGAAAAATTGTATTAGAGTTAAAGAGAATGATAAACTGACCCGGGAAATAAACCATTTCGACAGTTGCTTTGTATCTGGAAAAATAAAAAATAAGTTGGCAAGGGAATATGGAACTACTGTATTTACTTTGCTAAATGCCGATGATAGCATAAAAGCAATATTACAATCGGAAATTATAAAAGCAAAAAACAAGTATCGTAATTGAAACAAATTATTCAAAACATATTTGGTTTAAGGAAAGATGTTGGGCTTAATTTTTATTTAGCCGATTTTGTGTTTAGAAAAATTCTCCGACAAAATGCCAATACAAAATGGGCGATACATTATACCAGCACCCTAATTTCTCCAGAAAATATCAGCAGGGGCAAAAATGTATATCCCGGCGATTCGCCTGGCAATTTTATTGAAGCCGTCAATGGAATTAGCATTGGCGACTATACCAATATTGGCCCCAATGTAGGCATACTATCTGCCAATCACCATTTAATTGATAATACACAACACAGCCCTGCGCCGCCCATAAAAATTGGAAGCTTTTGTTGGATTGGTATGAATGCGGTGATTTTGCCGGGTGTGGAATTAGGCGACTTTACAGTGGTGGGTGCAGGTGCCGTGGTTTCAAAAAGTTTTGCCGAAGGTTATTGTGTGCTGGGCGGCACACCCGCAGGCGTTATTAAAACCTTGGACAAAGCAGCCTGTGAAGCATTTAGAAAAACAAAATATGCAGCAGGTTAAAGAAATGCAATTTGCTAAAAGATCACTGCTGTTGATTGCAGGAAGTATGGTGAAGATAGCTGTACAGCTATTGATATTGTATATTTTTTCACGGCAGTTAAATTATATTGATTACGGCAAATATCAATCGCTTTGGCTTTACCTGAATGTGTTGAGTGTTATCGGGCTGTTTGGTTTACCTGCTATCCTATTGTCTTCATCTTATTCCACTATTACAAACTGGATTAAACAAAATATTGCAGGATTTTCTTTGCTGGCATTTTTATTCAACATTATTCCGCTGGCATTTGTAGTTGTTGCTTCGGTAGATTTTTCAATTAAAGAACGAATATTAATTTGCCTGCTGATACTAAGCCAAAGTATAGCAATAGTTGTAGAAACCTTTGCCATTAAAAATGAAAAGGAATTAAAGGTTTTGATAATAAACTTAATTTATCATGCTGCTTTTTTATTTCTTCATTTGTTGATTATACAACAGCAGCCATTTTCACTGAGTTATTTAATGATGGGCTTAATAGCAATTAATATAATAAAATCCATTTCTATTGCTACCAAACCCCAATTTAAACATGAAGTATTTGTTCCAGGAAACAATTTAGGCAAACAATGGATTTACCTTGGATTGAATGATATGGCATCTGTGCTTTTTAAATGGATTGATAAATGGCTAATATTGGTTTTTATTTCATTAGAACAATTTGCTTTTTATTATAATGGTTCATATGAAATTCCGGTTTTTGGCGTACTATTGTCTGCAGTTGGCAATATTATGCTGGTGGAGCTATCCAAGTTAAGCATTTCAAAAAGTACCGACATCGTTTCTTTATTCCATCGCTCTGCCTACTTTTTAGCTGCTTTTATAATGCCTGCATTTGCATTGCTTTTTTGGTTTAATGAAGAAATATTTATTTTCATTTTTAGTGAAAAATATGCAGCAGCCATTCCCGTTTTTTTAGTGTGTATTTTTGTAATTCCGGTAAGAATTACCAATTATACTGCGGCTTTACAAGCGCATCACCGAAGCGATATAATTTTAAAAGGAGCATTACTCGATTTAATGCTTGCCGGTATTTTAATGGCTGTTCTTTATCCTTTGTTTAAACTACCCGGCCTGGCAGCCGCATTTGTAATTTCAACCTATTTACAGGCTTTTTATTATTTATGGCAAACCGGTAAATTGCTTCGCCTGCCTGCCTTATCTCTGCTACCTTTAAAATCAATAACTGTAATACTATTCATTTGTATATTAATAATAGGGGGAGTATATTTTTTGGTAAATACATTTATCAACCCAATACCCCTGATTTCCGGAATTATTGCTTCGGCATTATTAGTGGTTGGTTTGCTTTATCGCTTTTATAAAACAAAACGATTTTAAATTATTCTTCTTTTAAATCGGGAATGGAATACTTTGAGAAATAAAAAAGTAGTGAAAAGGGAAGCCAACTAAAATAATTGATCTCCATTAAAAAATAATCGAACACAATAAAACCGATGAGTATCCATAAAAGCAGCTTATCATACTTTTTTGTAAATAGCCCTATTAAAAAAAGTAGCTCTGCCAGTATTACCAACCAATACAAAACAAAACTAAGTAATGTATGATTGATAAGGTATTTTATTAATTGTACAAACCAACCTGCCTCACCCGACGAAAGTACCGTAGCATATTGATGGAGCAAGATTCCACTAAACTGCTCTACATTGAATGCTCCTCCGCCACGCAATTTCCACAAGCCGGCAGTGGCAAAAAATAGAATAAACAAAATGCGAAGGATATGAAGTTTAAAATAGAAACCTTTTGTTTGAAACCCTGTAAACATTAAAGGAAAAAGCATCCATGCAATAAATGGCTCTTTACTTACAAAGCTCATACAAGATAATAAATAGCAATAAAATATATTGAAAATAAAACTAAGCCATGCAAGCGCAATTGTAAGTTTTCTTTTTTTAATGAAGCAGCAAATCAATAAAGGGGTGAGACTGTAAAATAATACATCAAACAATAGCCGCAACCAACTATGCACAACCAATGCCTGCTGTAAACCGGTAGCAAAAATAAAATGGCCGGTAATATCTGGCTTAGGCACAAAAAATACCGGCGCAATTTGAGTAAAACTAAGCCTGTGATAAAGATACCAACCTGCAACTACAATAAAAATTGTTGCATACATAATGGCAAATTGCCTGGTATGTTTATCTGTAAATTTCAATAGAAGTATTTTGTTCAGGCAATACTGCTTTTAAATTGTTTTGTTGCCATAGATATTTTTGATGAATAATCTGTACTTTACTTGCCCCGGATTTGAAATATTCCAACAACCATTTTGTAAAAAGGGAGTCTCTTAGGTTTTGTTTGTATTTATCGGCAGATACAACATTGCTTAATCCAAATTTAGATACAACAGCCTGCATTGTTTTATAGACCTGCATAGGTGATGCCTTATAGTTCTCATATTTTTCCAGCATGGTAAATAACATGTCCTTTGTGGTAAAATGGATTTTAGCAGGCTTTAATTCTTTATCATCCAGAATAATTTTATAAATAGTAACCGTATCCTTTATCCTGTATTTTCCACTAAACATTCCATACTGATAAACCGGTGTAGCTACTACCCCCCATTTATAATTGATGTAAAAGAAGAAAAATAAAAAGCATAAAAAAACAGCTACCCAGTATTTATTATATTGGTATAGCTGTTTTAAAAACATGGTAAAGCTAGTTTATTTTTTAAGGCTATTGATAATGGCAGAAAATTCTGTAGCTACAAGGCTTGCTCCACCTACCAGGCCACCATCTACATCGGGTTGACCAAATATTTCGACAGCATTGGCTGCTTTTACGCTACCTCCGTATAAAATAGAGATACTGTCGGCCACTGCTTTGCCGTACTGTTTCTCAAATACATTCCTGATATGAGCATGCATTTCCTGGGCTTGCTCACTGCTGGCTGTTTTTCCGGTACCAATGGCCCAAATGGGTTCATAAGCAATAATAAAACCGGTAAGCTGTTCGGCAGATAAATGAAACAGACTTTCTTTTAATTGTTGCTCTACATAACTGTTTTGAGTACCCGCTTCTCTAATCTGGAGTGGTTCGCCACAACAAAATATCGGATGCAGTTGATGCGCCATAGCAATATCAACTTTTTTAGCCAACTCTTCGTTGGTCTCGTGATTGTATTCTCTACGTTCACTATGCCCTAATACCACATACTTTAAAGCAAGGCTCTGCAACATTTCGGCACTTGTTTCTCCGGTATAGGCACCGTTTTTATTTGCCGAGCAATTTTGAGCAGCCACAAATACATTTTGCCTGCCATTGAGTAATTGCTTTACAGGTATTATGTAAGGAAATGGCACTGCAAACACCGCTAAATGCTGTGTATTTAATTCATGATTGGTTTCTAATAATGCTTTAATTAATTCTTCTGCCTGTTGAAGGCTTAAATTCATTTTCCAGTTGGCTGCTGCTATTTGTTTACGCATATACTATTTTATTGAGTGTTTTTATAAATTTTTTTGAGGAGTTCAACTTCAGCCTCGCTAATGTTGGCACCTTTCATTTGCTTCCAATTATCAATATCAGCAATTGCTTTTTCAAAGATATATTGTTCGATGCCCCACGAAAAATTATTTATAAATTTTTCAGGAGCAGTTCCAAATACGTTGCAGCATACACCTACCACAGAGCCGGTATTAAATGAGCTATTAATAGCAGCCCGGCTATAATCGCCCATTAGCAGCCCAGCCTTATTACCCACAACTATTTCCCTGGCGCCATCATCTATAAAATACTTTACATTTCCTCCGGTATTTTTTACATTGCTATTACTGGTGCCTGCGCCAAGGTTGCACCACTCTCCTATTACACTATCACCCAGGTAACCATCATGCGCCTTGTTGCTATTGGCAAATAATACACTGTTTTTTATTTCTCCGCCACATACACAATTAGGTCCAAGAGTAGTAGCCCCATAAACTTTACTTCCCATTTTTAGCACTGCTTTTTCACCCATTGTAAATGGACCTCTAATCATACTTCCTTCCATTACCAAAGCATTTTTTCCAATATAAACGGGGCCGGTATTGGTATTAATAATGCTGCATTCAACCGAAGCACCTTCTTCAATAAAAAGATTTTGTGCTGAACCAATTAATTGATTGGACACCGGTAATACCTGCGATGCTCTTCCTGTAGTAATTAAATTAAAATCTTCCCGTATTGCCCAATCGTTGTACTGAAAAATATTCCAGGGATATACTAATCGTTTATTTGACTCATCGGGTATGGGTAAATTTTCTATTGAACATCGGAAAATGGTTTCTACGGATGAAATAGAAGGGATAATGGCAGCATTTATTTTTACTGTATGTTCATTGATTTCCGATAATTCTTTTGTAACACTCAGCCCTGAAATATGCTCCCATTTTTCCCGAATGGTTAAAATCCCAACTCTAATATCGGCCGTATGCCTGGTATAAGTGAATGGCCGCAAGGCATTTTTACACAAACTATCATCCAAATAAATGTTCATGCTTCGAAGATAAGTGGAACGGGTGGAAAGGAAAAAAGTTGATTAGTTGAAAAGTTGATTGGCGAATGGTGATTGGTGATTGGTTGGTTTGGAATTTGAGAAGTTAAGCGGTTTGGAAGTTGATTGGGCAAAAAAATCCCCCCGGAGAACCGAAGGGACTTTAAAGTATAGCCATGAAAAACAAACTTGAAATAAAGATACAAAAATCTTTATTAAATTATTTCGCTTTCTTTTCGTAACGTTTTTTGAATTTATCAATACGTCCGGCAGTATCTACCAATACATTTTTACCGGTGTAAAAAGGATGAGATGTATTAGAAATCTCTAATTTGATTACAGGATATTCCTGGCCATCTTCTTCAAAAACAATGGTCTCTTTACTCTCAGCGGTAGAACGGCTAAGAAATGTATGCCCGTTGCTCATGTCTTTAAAAACAACGGTTCTGTAGTTTTTTGGATGAATTTCTTTTTTCATTTTTAAATTTTTATGCACGGATTTGGCCGTACTTCTTATTAACAAGGTTGCAAAAGTACTGAATTTTGCAATACAAAAAGCTAACTTTTCATATTAACTGTTTGCAAGGCAATTCCCAAATCCCAGCCCCGGCTTGCCTGGATAACTTCCTGCAAATCATCAATTTTTTTACCGGTAACCCTAATAATGTCGTCCATAATGGCTGCCTGCACTTTTAAACCGGCATCTTTAATCAATTTCACAATTTTTTTTGCGTCTTCCTGTTTTATACCATTTCTTACAGGAATTTCTTTTTTGGTAACCTTGCCACTCACATAAGGTTCTTTACTAAGGTCATAAATTTCGGCAGCCAGTCCTTGTTTCATACTGCGGCTAATCAGTACATCAATTATTTGCTGGAGCTTCATTTCGCTATCGGCTTCCAAATTCACTTTAAACTCTTTTTTATTTAAATCAATTACTACATGGGAGCCTTTAAAGTCGAAACGGTTGGTAATTTCCTTTGATACCACATTAATGGCATTATCTAAGGTTTGCAAATCAACTTTACTGGAAAAATCAAAAGATGGCATAAATGTAATTTTGGTAAAGATAAAAAGATAAATCTCCTGCTGCTTCAAAAACAATCTGCTGTGTAAAATTAGTGAAAAGAAAAAGTGCAGGAAGCCCATAATGAACGCCTGCACCCATGTTAGAGAAAAACTAAACTAAGATTTATAATTAAGTATTAACTACCGCTGCTTACCCTATTTTGCTCATCGCCAGCACCGCCGGTTTTACGTTTTTCGGTTTTGTACATTTTTCCAAAACGATACGTAAAGGTAATGGTAGCAACCCTGCTGTCTCTACGTTGTCTGAAACTTGCTTTTGCTGCAGAAATATCATCAATATATCCCCTGGCAATCATTGGTCCGGTAAAATCGTTTATTGATAATTTTACAGAGCCCTTCTTTTTCAAAATTTGTTTTTGTACACCCGCATTCAATTGCATTAGTTCTCTAATTACTATTTGCCCTTCCGACTCTTTCGACCTGTAAAAGCCCGACAATTCAGCACTCCATCCATTTTTAAAACTAAACTGGTTATTAATCATCGCACTAATGCTGCTTATTTCAATATCTACATTATTATTATTCAATTGCCCTTGTAAGTGACTGTAATTCCCCTGGGTATTGATATTTGCTTTCCACCATTTTGCTACACTTAACTGAATACCCACTGATAAATTAATGTTTTGCGACTTACCAAAATTTGAATTTCTTACCACTACAGCGGAATCTTCCCGGTTAAATGATTCACCAAATAGATCTTTGGTATATGTATAACTCAATGAGGTATTTAATAAGTTTTTATAAGAATGACTTAACTCGGCTGTATTAGAAAACATGGGTCTTAAAAATGGATTCCCCACTTCATAAGTATAAGGATCAATAAAGCTTATGAATGGATTCAAATCGTCGTAATCGGGCCTGTTGATTCTACGGCCATAAGAAAAACCAAAATTGTTCTTTTTATCTAATTCATAACTGATGTACATGGTTGGGAATGCACTGGTATAACTTTTTGTAAAAGTTGAATCCTGCCTGGTAGGATTGCCGTATTGTAAGCCCTCGTAGTTGGTATTTTCAATTCTAAAACCGGTTTGCACGCCCCATTTTTTAAACTGTTTATTAAAGTTTACATATGCAGCATTTAAATTTTCCTGGTATTTAAAATAATTGGTTCTTAAATAATCGGGCCTGGTAACACCAAATTGTGTAATGGAATAATTGGCTTTGTTATCGGTGTTTACAAAGGAAGTTTTAACGCCGGCTTCCATTTTTATTTTTTTGCCGATAGTTTGTACATAATCTGTTTTGGCCGAAAATATTCTTACGGTTGAAGGCAGAAATGAATTGATATTGTACTTATATTTTTCATTCGATAAATCGTCCAGTCCCGTATTGGTCATTAATTCCGTTACTTTATTATTATAGTCCAGGAAATCAACATCGGCAGTTATTTCTTTACCGGTTGAATCAAACTTATGGCGAAAGTTTAAATTGATGCCTGCATGTTTCCAGTCTCCATTTTCTTTGCGTTGATTGCTCAGCATTGAATCGAGTTGCATTTGAGGATTGTAAAACCTTGAAAAATTGGGTGCCGAAGCATTACTCGGATTAAGATAACCGTTAAACACCAGGCCAAATGTTGTTTTTGGTGTTGCAAAAAAATCGGCTCCTATCCTGGCATTAAAATACCGTGAAATACGCATACGATAGCTTTCCTGTTCAAAAATAGATGCAATCGATTTATCACTGGCAAGATATTGTCTTTTTATATCGAGCCACTGAGGGTTTTCTCTGTAATTGGCATTGAAACTGCTAAAAGTATTCAACTTACCCCTGCGGTAATTTAAATTCAATGTATTGTTACTTCTAAAATATTTTCCATGCCCCTGCGAAGTATTTACTGATCCATTGAATCCCTTTTGCCTGTTCTTTTTTAATTTAATATTGATGATGCCCGAATTGCCGGATGCATCGTATTTGGCTGGAGGATTGGGCATCAACTCTACCTGGTCAATATTATTTGCCGGCATGTTATTAAGATAGTTCACCAAATCGTTGCCACTCATATAACTTGGCTTGCCATCAATCATAACAATTACACCGGCCTTGCCTTTTAGGCTAATGTTGCCGTCTTTATCAACCGTTACACCGGGTGCTTTTTCCAGCATTTCTAAAGCATTGGCTCCGGCATTACTAATCATAACATCGGGATTGATTACCGTTTTATCAATCTTGCGTTCAATAAATTGCTTTTTTGCAACTACTGTTACTCCTGTTAAATTCTTTGTGTGTGCTACTAATTGAAGGGTTCCGGTACTTGCATCGGTGCCGGGCGTATTAATTAAAATGGGTTGGCTATACACTTTAGAATGACCTACAGAAACAGCCATCACCAGGTAGCTACCTTCTTTTACATTTTCAAATGAAAAGTTACCGACTTTGTCGGTTAAGGAAGTTTTTACAAGAGAAGAATCCGATGACTTCAACAGCGAAATAGTAGCTGCATCAATTACGGCCTGGTTTCCTCCATCTTTAATGTTTCCGGAAATTTTTCCTGCAAAGGTTGACTGCTGTGCATACGAGCAGATAGTAATGCCGGTGGCTACCAGCATGGTAATTAGTTTTTTCATGACTATACTTTAGTTTTTTGTTCGGCGGCTAACCGAACGGTTTGGCTTATACTTTATAGTTATATATTTTGATAACTACTTCACAAAAGTAGGTACTTTGCTTTACATAGTACATTGTTTAATATTGAACGGTAATATTTTTGGATGAATGGCTTTATTAGTTACGAACAGAGGTAACGATAAGTTACAAGGATTAATCTAAACGGAATAGTAAGAGAATAATAAGGCATTAGCTCCATTATATTTTGACTGAATGGAGGCATCAATTAAGGAAAAATATATTTATTGATGGTCAATTGAATAAAATTACAAGATGAGCCAAAAAATTATTTTATCAATTTTTCGGTATCCTTCTCTAAAGCCAAGCTAAGGGCTGAGCTAAACATTTTAATAACGTTGATAAACGTACGATTGCTAAACCCGTTTTCGGTCCAAAAATCGTAATTATAGTTAATGGTATTTTTATCGGCTATATAATAAAACTTTACCATTATAATTTCCCGATTTAGTTTATTCATTAAAGCCAATGCCTGGGCGGCTGTTGTACCGGCAACCAACGGATAACTGGTATTGAGGAACAAAAATCTTTTCTCCTTATCTATATCAATATAAAAAGTAAACCTATCTTTTATTTTAAGATAGTTGTCTTTGGCTTCTTCTACCTTTATAGCGGCATCTTCACAAATATTTTTAAGCAATTCGGGGGTAATATCTGCAGCAACAATTAATTTTTGTGCATTACCAATAAAGGACGAACAAATAAATATAGCAGATAAAGCCACTATTTTAAAATTCAATTTTACTTTCATAAAAAAAGCATTATACCTGTTAGGAATAAGCAAACAATTCTCTTTCAAAGTAGAAAATAAAAGTAAGAGTTGCAAGTATATTGTATAAAATAAAAACAGGCCTTTTCTAGCCTTTCGTTTCGTGAGACTGGAAACAAGGCAACGGAAAATGGTACTAATTTCTAGGACTGACCGTTGGTACCTACCCTCTCAGTAACATTCTGAATAAAGTAAAAGTTTGACGGTAATCTTTCGAAGGAATCACTCAGATTAAAAATCTTTGCTGAAAACTTGGAATTTAGCAGCAATTGTAATTACTTTGTAATAACAAAAAAAAATCATGGAACTTTCGGTAATAAATATCGGCAACTCAAAAGGAATACGTCTTTCTAAAACAATTCTTGAAAAATACAGTATAAGCGATAAAATTGAACTTATTCTTGAGAAAAGTTACATCATTTTGAAACCAAAATCTGAACCAAGAAAAGGATGGGAAAAAGCATTTAAGAAAATGCACGAAAACGGTGACGATCAACTTTTAATAAACGATGTTTTTGTAGACGAAAACTTTGACGAATGGAGCAAGTAAACCAATATGACATCGTATTGGTTAACCTTGACCCAACGATTGGCAACGAAATGAAAAAGACAAGACCGTGTATTGTATTATCACCAAATGAAATGAACAAATACATGCAGACCATTGTGATTGCACCAATGACAAGTAGTTCTAAGCCATATCCAACACGAGTTGAAATAAAGCATAAAATTACCAAAGGTTGGGTTGCTATTGACCAAATTAGAACTATTGACAGAGTACGAGTTGTAAAACGTTTTGAAACTTTAACCGCCAAAGAAATTGATAAGGTGAAAACTGTAATTCAAGAAACATTTGTGGACTAAAAAAACTACCGCCAACAAAGAATTTGCAAGCATAGTGTCAATAAAAAACAGGCCCAGCTTTTGGCATGGCCTGTCTTTTAATAAATTGTAAATAGGGAGGTTTGTGAAACCCATTACCCTACATTATTTATTTACAGTAGCATTTTTGATAATAAATTTATCAATTTCGGTTTTAATACGTGTTTCTATTTCAGAATCGGTTAGTTTCTTAGTAGCATACTCTCTGCCAAGTTTAAACAAATACTCATGTAGCATTTTACCATCTACTTTAAATTCCATTTTAATTACATTGGCTGTATTAATATAAGCGTCCCACGCCTTACGTACTTTGCCCCAATAGGTACTGTTTTTTTCCCAATATTTAAATGCACCTGCACATTCTTTATCGGATAGTCTTTTGTAATTGTTCAACCCCTTTTCTTGCACCAATACTTCGTCTTTACCATCTTTACGAACAATTTTAAAATTATCCTGCTCATGCAAATAACCGTTTTCGGTAATATTGATACGATTGGTTCTTTTCAACAGATTGTAATCGTTTCTTACAGAATATTCTCTGCGAGGCAATGGAGCGTAAGTGGTGTTTTGCCAAATAACTTTACCATCGAGGTTTACAAATTGGCTCAGTCCCTGGTAACGAGGCTCATCGCTGGTTTCCCAAACGGTTTGAGTCCATTTACCCTTGACTTCTTCGAGTTTTAGGGTAGTTTTTGTCCAGCTACGATCGCTGTTATATACCCAAAGCACCGGGTTTTCATAAGTCCATTCTTCACGCCAGTGTTTTACAATCATTGTGTCGTTCACTACCAACAAATGTTGGATTACCACTTTGTTATCGGTTTTTTCAATGGGCAATGCCAGCTCAGCAACGGGCGGAGTTTCTTCTCTATCGTGAAATTTATAATCGCCCTTGGGAGCAAAAGTTTCAGCATATTTAAAATCTACTTCAAAGCATCCACAAAAATTGTCAATTACTTTACTGTTGTTATTCTGTGCTATTAATGCCATTGGAAAGGCCAATGCAAAAAGGGGTAATACTATCTTTTTCATTTAATATTTTTAATTGATTGCAAAAAGAATACAATAGTGTGACAATGACTTACGGATTTGGAAAACCGGTTTACGCAAAAAGAAAAAAGCTATCCGATTGCTCGAACAGCTTTTGTATTTCTGCTATGAAAGAATGAATATTTATAATTTATCGGCCAAAAATGCAGGCTTACCTCTTTCTCCACCATCTGTTAAGGCTGTAAATTTCACCTTATAATAATTACCATCGGTATCTTTAATTACATAATAGCGGTCGGTTCTTACAGCAGGCGATACGCCCGGTCCGCCGCCAATGCGCCAATCGGAGCCAATAGCATTTTGAGCCGTGCTATAAGTAGCAGCGGTTGCTTCGGCTAAAGTGTACGCATCATAAGCTTTAGTGGTATTCATCACTTTTACAGCTCCTACTCCACGATTTAAAATAATTACATCCTGAAACAAATAGGGAACTTCGCCGGCACCAAAATTGGTAACATTGGCAAAATAAGTCCATGCAAAATCCCACTGTGTTTTTTTAGGTTCAATGCTAATAGCACCGGTTTCAAAAGATGCGTATTTAAAATTATATGCAGCATCTTTAGCAATATCTACAGACGTAAAACTGTTAGATGCAATATCGGCGTGTTGTAATGTGTAACCACCGGAAGCATTGCGAATAACTTTTATTTTTTTCCAACCTCTTGCCGGAGCAGGCGTGCCAATACCATTTCCTCTGTTAACAATATAAACTTTATTATCGGCTGCATTGGCCGCAATGGCTGCAATGGCAGTTTTTGTAAGATCTCCGTCGGGGTAATCAATATAAGCCAACTGTGTGCTGCTTGGCATAGCTTGATTATAGGAAACCTCATTGGTAAGGCCAACGGTATCGGCAGCAGTTACGGTATTCAAATCGGTTTTATTAATTTGTTTCACCATCATATTTACCGATGAATTGAGGATAACCCTAAAGTCGTCGCTGCCCATATAAAAGCCAAGGTCCCAGGTGGTACGTTCAACAGGAGTTTGACGATTTCCACTCAAATCGAAAAACACTTTATTGCCGTAAGTAGCACCGCCACCTTGCAAAGTAGTATTAGGAATAGTTGTAGCCAATAACTGACCAAAGGTTAATGCCAATTGTTTGGTAGTTCCAATAATTACAGGAATGCCGGAGCTATAAATATCAAAAACAATTTTTTCGTCGCCGATGTAAGCGTTCTTAGTTTTTTTAATTTTAATGGAAGCTTCGTTGTTTCCTGTAGGAATAGTAAGGTTTATTTTACCGGCAACTGCGGCAGGCTCTGTAATATATTCTGAACCATAAGCTACTCCCTGCTCCGTTAATGTAATTTCCACAGGAATACCGGCAGTAGCAGCAGAAGTTAGTTTTACTTTTATATAAATACTGTCTTCCGATGCAGTAAAGCCTTGTGCATTGGTTTCAAAGTTTACCAGCACATCGGGGTCAACTGCATCTTTTTTTCTGCAGGCAGAAAAACCTATTGCCAGCAGGGTTACAAATAGTAAAAGTTTGGTGCTTCTCATTTTCATTTTATTTGGTTGTTTAAGTAATTATTGCAAAATTATTTTTTCTCTAATTGTTGAAAGTTGAATAGCAGCCCGGCAAAATAAGAGCGACCGGTTGCAATATTTTTTTGTGCACTGGATGCGTGTACACCACCGGTTGAAACAACCTGTGCATTTACCGAACTTACATCCAGCAGGTTACGTACACCTGTACTGAGGGTAACAAAACCAATTTTTTTATTTAGGGTAAAATCTAACCAATGATATGCATCGTACTCCGACTTAACCAATTCCTGGTTAGTATTGAGCGCATAAAAAGGTTTTTTGCCGGTGAGTTTATAAAAAGTATTTACGTTTAACCCAATTTTTGAAAAGTTGTAACTCACATTGGCATTGGCCTCTGCCGACCATTGCAACTCGGGCAGGCTTTTTTCGTCTTCGGAATAAGCATTATAAAAACCTGTATAATTAACGCCTACACCCAGGTACCATTGTTGATATTTTACTGAAGATTGTAAACCTACTCCTGCAGCTTTACTATTGCTTACATTGGTAAGCTGAAATACATTTGGGTCAGTTGCTGAAACAGCATAATAAATAAGATTTTTAACCTTGTTATAAAAACCGCTGATAGAAGTGACATAAGCTACACGGCCTGCACTTACTTTATTCCAGCTTAATGAACCATTAAAGCTATTAGATGTTTCTGCTTTTAAATTGGGGTTTCCAATAATTTGGTGATTGGCATCAAAAAAGTTGAAATACAGTTCACGCAATGAGGGTGAACGAAAACCCTGCGCATAAGAAATGCGTAAATCAAATTGTTTTCCTAATTTGAACTTTGTGTTTAAAGCCGGTATTACTGCAGGTGCATTATATACAGAGTTTTTGGTAAATCTTAAACCGGGCTTAATGTTTATTTTATCGGTTGGTGTAATTTCAGAAGTAATAAAGAAAGCATAATCGTTCACACTGTTTTTACCGGCCTCCATACGTTCGCCTTCGCCCATATCTAAGTTAATATCCACTCCGGGTTGAAATGCAAAATATTTGTTTAACTGGTAGTTGGCTGCGCCTCTAAAAGTAAAACTTGTAAAGTCAACAATGCTATTAGCTCCCGGAGCTTTGTTTCGCCTAACTGCCCCAGTTTGTTTACTTACGGTGGTTGCATACACCTGGCGGCTGTAGTTGCTAAAAGATGTTTGCCCTTGAAAAGAAAGCTTACCATTTACTTTGTAAGTAGATTGTAATTGTTGCATCACTCGCTGGCTCATATAATCGGCATCATTGGCCAGTGTATCGCCACTGCTTTGTTGAGAATAAATGAAGTTTCCCGGATTGGTTATTATTTCATCGAGCCCGTCAATTCTATAAAGTATATTAAATCTTGGGCTGCTGTATTGTGCAAAACCCGAAGCCAGTATTTGGTCTTTTTTATGCCAAACCAATTCTCGGTCAACGGCAGAATCTTTCCATCCGCCAAAATAATTATAGGAAGCCGATGCTCCAAAGTTCCAACGCTTGTGGCGGTAAGTACCCGATACTGAGGGATTATGAATTCCTTGTTTAAACAAACTGTATTCTTTGCCTACAGTTTCTTCGTGCAGCCTCGCAGTAATTTCCCATTTTGATTTGTTTCCTTTTTTAGTAATTACATTGATAACGCCTCCCAATGCATCGGCACCGTACATTACACTCATTGGCCCTTCTACAATTTCTATACGCTCAATGGTATTAATATCAATTTGATTGATGCTTACTTCGTTGTTGGTTCCCTGGCGGCCAATCAATGGCATTCCATCTAATAGAATTTTTACATTTTGCCCGGCCATGCCCATCATACTAATGTTGGATGATCCGGTTGCATTATCCTGGTTAAACCTAAAATTTAATTCGGTTGATAATACATCCTGAAGCCTGGTGGCAGCCTGCTTTTCAATCCGCTCTTTTGTAATAACTTTTACCTGGTAAACAGAATTTTTAACCGATTGTGGTTTATACTGGCCGGTTACAATTACTTCAGAAAGGTCTTTTTCTTTGAGCAAACTATCTGTATTATTTTGTGCAGTTGCAGTTAATGCACCCAGGCCGGCAATGGCCAAAAAAAATATTCTTCTCATGTAGTTTAAATTCAAATAGGTTAGTTCAACGGCCATATTTTTATGTAGGTTACTTTGTTTAAAAAAAATCATACTAACAAATGAAACAGTATTAAAAATTGCTTTTGTTTTCATGGCGCAAGTTCGATAGCATTTGATATTTATAAAAAAAATGGGCATTGTTTTTTGTCATACTAACGCCATATTTCTCATGACATTTATCTGACTTTTTAAAAATTGCCTCGCAAAGAATTGAAAGGCCTTGAGTAAGAATTGCTATAAAAAAAATCGAACTAAAATGATTATGAAAATCCACTTGAATTTGGGTTAAAAAGATAAATCAATTGCAATGCTTTTTGCTCATTATCTGCCGCCTCAAGCATATTATAAAACTGCTCCAACTCTTTACGGGTAAGCATTATAAATGCCGACTTTATATGAGTAGGTATCATTACCGACTTACTGTTTTCGGCAAACTGAGTATTGGGGCATTGCATTCTGTAACATGTTTCTCTATACAGTTCGCTATATGCTTCCTGCTGTAACACAAACATGAAACTTAAGAATGCCACATGAAAATGTCCACAGCTTTTACAACAAGCTACAAAGCCTTCTTCAGAAAAATATAATGTTTGATAATTGCACGACATAATTAAATCGAGTGCAAATTTGAATGACTCATCTTAGTAATGAATGCCGCATCGGGAAAAGGGTTTACGCAAAAAGAAAACTGACTGAAGCATGACAAAGTGTTCTGCCTTTATTGTAAAATCTGTTATTTGATAAAGCACCCGGCATATTAAAAGCGGTAATCATTCGTTATAGCATAGTATAACACTAAAACCAGGNNGGCGACCTTGATGGCGATGGCATGGCCGAAATGGTACGATTAATCAACACACTTGACACAAGCAAGAGTGGACAAATAAGAGAACTACAGGTTTTAAAAAAAATGGGGCGAGAATGGATTATTTGGACAAAATCTACCCGGGCAGTTTTACCGAGTAAAGCCGGTGGACTGCATGGAGACCCTTTTGAATATATGGAAATTGAAAAAGGCGAATTGCTCATAAGGCAGTCTGGGGGCAATGCCTGGAAATGGGGGCAAACAGACCGATACAAATTTAAAAAAGGGGCGTTGGAATTAGTAAGCTATCAATCTATATATGGAAAGCCATGTGAATATTGGGCACACTTTTCCTATACAGCCAATAAATCGAAATGGAATTATAAAAAAGTATTTGAACAATGCGATACTACTTCAAAGAAAAACAAAACACAGAAAGAGCATTTTCGATTTAAGTTAAGAAAGAAAATTACCCTTGAAAATCGTTACGAAGAAATGATACATGTAATTTCTCCAAAACTAAAACAGGAAATTTATTTTTAGGCCAAGGGTTGAGCTGATAGCTGTTTGTGTAGAAAGCGACAGTTGTTCGATATTATTTGAATGCTCAATGTTTGAAGCTCACAGCTCGTAGCTTTTAATTGCTATTCATTTAGCCTTGGCCTCAACCTTTGTTTTGACTTATTAAAAACCATTCTGCCTTTATCCATTCCTTTACGCAGTTCTTTTTGTTGTTCTTCGGGCAATTGTATTATTTGGTTACATGCTTCGCTGCAACAGCCACTGTACTTTGATGCACAGGCTTCGCACTGAATAAACAAAAGATGGCAAGCTTCGTTGGCACAGTTGGTATGTGTATCGGCCGGTTGACCACACTGGTGGCATTTTGCAATAATTTCATCTGTAATACGCTCTCCCAGCCTATCGTCAAAAACAAAATTTTTACCCCTGAATCTATTGACAAGCTTTTGTTCTTTTACTTTATTGGCATAATGAATAATGCCGCCTTCTAAATGAAACACATTTTTAAAACCACGGTGAAGCATATAGGCGCTTGCTTTTTCGCAACGAATACCGCCGGTGCAATACATAATTATGTTTTGCTCCTTTTTATCCTGCATCATTTCGGCAGCCATAGGCAACTGCTCTCTAAAAGTATCGCTGGGTATTTCAATAGCATTTTAAAAATGCCCTACTTCGTATTCATAATGGTTGCGCATATCCACCACTATGGTGTTTTCATCTTCGGTAAGCCGGTTAAATTCTTCGGCATTCACATACTTCCCTTTTTTTGCCATATTAAAATCGGGGTCAGTAATTCCATCCGCTACAATATTCTTACGCACCTTAATTTTTAAAACCCAAAAAGATTTGCCATCGTTGTCAACCGCTATGTTTAAACGCAGGTTGTTGAGGGCTTCAAAACTGTATAAAAAGTTTTTAAACGCTTCAAAATTATCTTCGGGTACACTTATTTGAGCGTTGATACCTTCATGAGCTATATAAATGCGTCCAAATACATTCAGCGTATTTAAGCCCTTGTACAATTCGTTTCTAAATTCTTCGGGATGTTCAATGGGAAAATAATTGTAAAACGAAATGGTTTTACGAAAAATAGTTTCTTCTTGCAGGCGCTGTTTTAGCTCTTCCTGCGATACACGGTTGTGTAATACTGCCATAATGTTTAAAATTTGATCCCGGTATGTTTCGGGAAATCATTGACTATAGATTGGATGCTTGCAGGGCAAACCAAATTTTACGGCGCAAATATACGTTTTAAAACTGAAGGGTAAGTGTTCTATCGGTTTTGCTTGTTTTGATATTTCCTCCCAATATGCCACCGGCACCTATTCTAACTCCTCCCTTTATTGGATTGCCATTACTAAAACCACTCACCACATCTACCCTTAAAACCTTTAAAATATTTTCAATGCCGGCAAAAAACTCTAGCTGGCTTGTATTTTGATTGATGTATAAAATATTACTGCCCGCAACCAAATTCCAGTTAAGTTTTTTAAACAAAGGAATTTTATTGGTAAGCATTCCATTAAAATGATGTTCAATATGGCCGTAAACATACAAATCGGCAGTATTGCTTTTGCCATAAAGTTTTGCTAACTGAAAACTGTTTAAGTAATCGGTGGCTGCCAATGACTGATTACCCACAAAATGCTGGTAGTCCTGAATAAATACTTTTTTATGATTAATGAACCCTCCTAAACCGATATTGTATTTGAACAGTCCTCCCAGTTTAAGATTCATATCGTTGGTTATAGAAAATTTCCATTTGTCAAAATTTACATCACTTCCAAAAATGCCATTAATCCCTTTTGCATAGCTCAACGTAAAAGTTGGATGCTTTGACCCCACAGCCATTTTTCGGTTTGGAAACTCAATATATTTTTGCCCCGGTTTAAAACTAATGCTACCCGTTAAAATAAATGCCTGGTGTTTGGAGAACTGCTGCTGCATTACTTCAAAAGGATAATTGGGCGTAAAATAATTGGTATCTTTTCTAAACAAAGTAAAATCGGTGGTATTGTTAATGGGTATCCTGTCTTCATACAAAGCATTAATGGTAAAGTTTAAGCCATTATCATATTTTCTGAAATAAGTAATACTGCCAAAATAATTTTCATAAGTTTTCATTCTATTTTCTGCCCATATTAATACACCAATTGTGTTTAGCAATGGCGGTGTATTATAGCCCTTATAAAACTCCGAAACTCTTTTGCCACCGGCAATATCAAGCGAATATTGCCTAATGGGTTTTTCAATTTCGGCGGCATTATTTTTAAACTGAAGATTTGCCCATGCGTTTAAATGACCGTTATTAACTCCGTATCGTACATGTGGTTCTAAATTAATATGGCTTTTTAACTTTCGGTTGTAAGATGAAATATAGCCGCTAGTTTTTATAACCACCCCTTCTACGGTATTATATTCTAAGTTGGGCAACAAAGCCCGAATGCCCCAATAGACTACTTTTTTGGGATAATATTTTCTCCGGTCAATTCCACCCCAAAACAAAGAAAGTGGTTTTACTTTGCCACGATGCTTATTAAGAGAGTCAATAGTTATCTTACTAAGTGTAGAATCTTTTCTTGCAATGTACAAGCTATCTTTAACGGCATAATCTTTTTGTTCTTCTATTTCCAAAGGAACCGGCCTAATAGAGTCCCAATACTGTTGAGTGCGTTTGTTTACGGCAGTATCGTATTTAATAATTACCCGGTCGAAATAGTTTTTTGCAAACAATGGATTAACCTTATAATTGCTATACACATTCAAAAAGTTACCCACAGCATCAATACCCAGCATTTTAAAATTAAAATACAAAAGCTGTGTTTTTACTCTCCAAACATCTTTAATAACAGGTACGTGCAACTGTGTAATTTTTAACGAATCCAAAATTTCCAACTGCGCCGATTTGGTTAGCAAAAGGTCAAAACTGTGAATACGCCAATCATCTTCGGTAATATTGATAACTCCGTTAAACAAAGGCTCATAAGCCCTGCGTGGCATTACTTTTATGCTGTTAACTAATTTACCATCTTCTAAAAAAGTACCCAGCAATTTGAACTTGTAAAAACCAATAGCCCCATCTGCAATGGGCGAAACAAATCCCCTGGGATTAATTCTTTCGGTAAATACACTTACATTATTATTGTAAAGGCTAATGAAGGCAGGAAAAGTAAATCCAAATCCGCCGCTACCGCTTACCCTGCTGCTGATGACGTTCATTTTAAATTTATCGGGTTGCTGAGTAGCAATTTTTGAAACCGATTCCGATAAGTAAATAATTCCTTTACCACTGGAGTCAATGCCCATTTGGCTAACATCGTCCTGCGGTATTTTTTTGCCGAATATTTTTTTTGGCATACTGCGAAGCTTTATCATATCCTTGCCATACATTTCTGTTTCAAACCCCTTTACCTGCTTTTGATAATAGTCTCTTTTTTTAATGGCTTGCCTTATTATTTCATAAGCAGGGTCTTCGCCGCCGGTTGTTACAATCACTTCTTCCATTTGAAGTTTTTGCTCGGTCAAAACAAAACTTAGTTCCGTATCGCCATTGATGTTAACTTTTTTTTCGACTGTAGAATAACCAATATGCTGGCAAACGATGGTATAATTACCTGTAGAAAGTGTAAAAGAAAATTTTGCTTTATCATTGGCGCTTGCGCCAATGCTGGTGCCCTTAACCGTTATGGATGAATAAGGCAATAAGTCGCCGTTTTGGGTATAAACAGTACCATATAATTTTTGGCAATTAGCTACACCGGAAAGAGTAAATGAAAGCAGGAGTAAAAATAATCTCATACAACAATTTAAGCGAAAATAGGTATTCGCTATTTTACCCGAACATCAGCTTAAACTTTTAACAAAGCCATTAAGCTTTTGCACGTTTACGCATAAACGAACCTGTGAGAGCACCGAGGCCTGCTACCAAACCACCAATAAATCCGGTTAATATAATGAGCAAACTGCTAGTGTTGCTTTTTAGAATAAGCATAGAAAATTTTTGAACCAGCGCATGTTCATTAGCACTACTGATTACTGCGGCTAATATTGTCCATAAAATAAATACAGCAATAAAGCCGGCTAAAAAAGAAGGCAATGGCTTTTGATTAATAAGCACTGTTACCAAAAAAGCCACAATGGCAATACTCCACCAGGGCAAATACAAACATGCAGCAAAACTTAATAAAGCAATTAAGATTATGGTGATAAAAAATTTCATGTTTTAAAATTGTTTTTAACCTTTACTAAAACTCATTTTTAATTGTACCCTTTTGTCGGCCTGTTCTTCCCTGGTCATAAACCACAAGCGGTAATATTTACCCAAAGCCCAATCCTGCACAAAGTTGTTGTAATATTTACTTCCCGGATTTCCGCTTTGTCCACCCGGATAAATGCCCCAGGCTTCTGTTTTATCTGTTAAGCTTACTATCATTCTCCAGCTTGGGCCATGCGTTTCCTTAGTGGCATTAATATTATTGGTTCCACCTCCAATGGGTAAATGCAGGCTGCTAAATTCGTTTAATCTTGCAAGGTGAGTTATACGGGTATCTTTAAATGCCGCCCATTGCAATTTCCCTTTTGTTTCTGCCTCCTCTAATTCGGGTGCAACTTTTGCAATAGCCTGCGCAAATATTTGTGGCAAAGTTTCTTTTTCGGCTGTTTCAATATTATCAAAAAACTTCCAGGCCGAATCTTTTACCAAAGCATCTGCCAGGGTATTATCAAATGGAATAAGAATGGGCTGAGGCGCATTTTTAAATTCATCATCAAAAGTTAATGATCGTAATTTTTTCCAAACTTCTTCAAATACCGTAGCTCCGGTTGATTGTGGATCGTTTCTCAAATCCCAGCCACGCAGCATTGCTGCATATTTTTTTCCGGAGGAATTTAATGCTGCTTCATCGAGGTTTTTTAAAAGAACCGGTAAAGTAATTTGTGCCAATACATTAAAGTTATCGGTTTGCATTGCTTTCATTTTATCCACATCAATCATTTGCATGGTATCTAACATTCGATTAACAATAACGCCTCTGTAAACCGGGTATTCTCTGCCGAGATAATAAGGATAAGTAGTGTCGGCCGGTTTTTGATTGGCACTGCTTACAAAGCCTCTTTCCGGATTGAATTGAAAAGGCGTTTCAGCATTGGGTATCATTCCCTGCCACATATAACTACTATCGGTACCCGGCATTACAAAATCGCCCTGGCCTTTCCATTTAGCAGGCCATTCGCCCTGGGTACGAAGCGCTATATCTCCATTCTTACAAGCGAAAACCACATTTTGGCCGGGAGTGTGTAAATTAGAAACAGCCTGTAAATAATCGTTGTAATTTTTTGCTTTATCGAGTTGATAAAAAATACGCAGCTCATTACTTGCATCATGTGCCTTCCATCGCACAGCATAATTTTTTTTGTTTGTCCCACGCTTAGCTCCAAAGGAAGCATCAAACATTACAGGCCCAAAAACAGTATAAGCAACCGTATCAATAATAGATGGTTTACCTGCAATTTTTATTTCCTCATATCTAAATTCTGTATTCTTCCATTCGCCATTAAAAAGATATTGAGTGCGAGCAGCATCTTTAAATTCAATTTCGTAATAATCTCTTACATCTCTTCCTCCATTGGTAAATCCAAAAGCACAGCTATCATTAAAACCAATAATTACACAAGGCGCACCAGGAAAGCTTACGCCGTAAGCATTGTATTGAGGTGTGTGAATTTGTATTTCGTACCAAAGCGAAGGAAGGTTTAAACCCAGGTGCGGATCGTTGCAAAGAATGGGAGCACCGGTTGTAGTTTTGGAACCGCTTACCGCCCAATTGTTGCTTCCGTTTGACGGATCGGGCTTATTAGATGAACCTACATTTACCGATTTAAAATACAAAGAGTCGGCAGATGCAGGCGCAACAGGTTTTATTGCCGGTTCAGTGTAAACGGTACCTTTTGGAATAATGGGATCCAACGAATCTTGCGTAGCAGGATACAATAAATCAAAATCTTCTTTACTAAAAAAAGATTTTGCATTGGTCATTTCAAAATCCGATTCACGAGCAGCCAAATCGTAGCTCATGTATTTTAAAAACAAAGCGGTTTTAAAATTACTCCAAAGCTCAGGTTCGTAACCAATGAGTTTATATTCTATAGGAAGTTCGGCTTCGGAAAGCGAAAGAATATAGGCATTGATGCCGTCAGTATAAGCATCGCAGATGGCTTTTATTTCGGGGTCGGCTTCCATTTGTTTCAATGAATTTTCGGCACCATATACCATGCCCAATCGGCGAAACTCACGGTCGTGTTCCAGGCCTTTATCTCCTATTACTTCACTTACCCTGCCGGCGGCAGATTTCACCTGCAAATCCATTTGCCAAAGACGATCTCTTGCATGTAAATAGCCTTGCACAAAAATGGCATCAGTTTCGTTGTCGGCAAAAATGTGAGGCACCATTCGTTCATCAAAATATACTTCGGTTTTACCTTTTAACTGTGGAAATTTTAAATCAAGCGATTTTTTTGTTTTTGCATCTTCTGCATTTTGCCAAATGCCCGATTGAGGTGCCAGCAATTTTCCTAAAGGTGCCTGTAAAACATATTTTGTGTTCAATAGTATTACAACTGCCGTGGTAGCTATTGCACTAATAGCCAATGGTATTATTCTCATAACAATAAGTTCAATGTAAAATAATGGAAAAACAATAGAACATTAAAATATTAATTTTGCAGCATGAACAATGAGATAAGTTTTGATGTAAAAAATATTCTTGGCTTAAAATTGCCTACCGATCCTCGTTGGGTAAACCTTGCAGAAATACAGTTGGAAGAAATATTAACCGACCATGCTTACTGTGAGCAAAAAGCCGCTACTACCTGCATTACACTTATTACTAAAAATCCCGAGAAAGAATTATTGGTACAGGAATTGAGCCCAATTGTTACGGAAGAATGGGGACATTTTAGGCAAGTGTTGGCAGAATTAAAGAAAAGGAATTTGAAATTGGGCAGGCAACGTAAAGATATTTATGTAAACAAGCTATTGCAATTTCAAAAGAAAGATGGCAGCCCTACCGAAAGATTTTTAGATCAAATGCTGATAATGGCCTTAATAGAAGCAAGAAGCTGTGAGCGTTTTAAAAGACTGAGCGAAGGATTGGATGATGAATATATGCGAAGGTTCTATCGAAAATTTATGGAAAGCGAAGCAGGACATTATACTTTATTTATAACGCTATCCGAGCATTATATTGATAAAACGGTAGTGCGTAAACGCTGGCAACAATGGCTTAGTTATGAAAAAGAGCTAATGAAGAGTGAGGAAATTAGAGGAGATAGGATTCATTAAAAAGGTAATAAAGCAAAATATTTTTCTGTTTTAATTGGGCTAAAGCCCATTAATGCTAATATATGCTTCCATTGCCCCCGGCCTAAAGGCGGGGGCAATGGAAACTCAATCCTGCATTTGTATTAGCAAAAAATGATTCAACATAACCAAACCACAATAGAAAACAGTATCTCTTATCTGAGTTAATTTGGAGCAAAGCCATCTATGTTAATGTTTGATTTAATTGCCCCGACCTTTAAGCCGGGGTAATGGAAGCTACTGCNNAACATAACCAAACTACAATAAAATAACTTTGCTGCTATTGGAATTTTTAAATATTTATTTATGGCAAAAACTTTTGCGGAAAAGGTAATTACCTACAATAAAAACCTGGTGCTTTCCGAAAAAATGCCTGCGGGGTTCAAGGCATTGAATCCATACCACGATAATGCAGAAACACTGGCGGTAATGCAACAATTTTATCATAAATATTATAATGATCACAATAAACGCAGGTTTATTATTGGTATTAACCCCGGCAGACATGGAGCAGCAGTTACAGGCATTCCCTTTACAGATACCAAACGATTGGAATCTGTTTGCGGCATCAAAATTCATTCAGCCCATACGCATGAAATATCATCTGTTTTTATGTACGATATGATGGAAGCTTATGGAGGCGCAAAAAAATTTTATAGCGAATGCTACATCAACTCTCCTTTCCCGTTAGCCATTATTCGACAAAATAAAAATGGCCAATGGCTCAATGCAAACTATTATGATGAAAACGATTTATTTGAATCGTTGAAACCTTTCATGATTCAATCTTTAAAAATTCATATTTCGATGGGTGTTTTTACCAACGAAGTTTATGTATTGGGCAAAAAAAATGCAGAGTATATCAACAAATTAAACAGTCAGGAAAATTTGTTTGATAAGATAGTTGTGTTGGAACATCCACGATATATTCAGCAATATAAATCCAAAGAAAAAGAATGGTACATCTGCAAATACCTTGAAGCCTTACAGCAGCACTAACTTTCAAAAAAGTTGCGCTCTTTTGAAAAATCTATATAGTCATATTGAGTAGCTAAATATTCCAGCTTTTGCAGATTAACTTTTAAAAAATTTTTATGCGCTTCCGATTGTGGGTTAAAAGGTTTATGATGCATGGCAGCATTGATAATGTTTATCTCTTTCATTAATTGTTGTGAAGATTCATCAATACAGGCTTGTACAAATTTTTCCCATACATAATTGGTAGCAGCATAGTTTGGATGCACCATATCTTCTGCAAAAAAACGATAATCTCTCAAGTCGTCGATAATGAGTTCATAAGCGGGAAAATATTGCAAGCCCTCAAACTTATCCACTAAATGATGCACCGATTGAATGAGTGTAGCTTTACTTCGATTATTTTCCACAAAACCATCTCTTAAATGACGCACCGGGCTAATCGTGAAAATAATTTTTAATTTGGGATTAAATTTTTTTAGGCGATGAATGAGATTGTCTAGAGTAGAAATAACTTCTTCGGAAGAAAGCAGCCTTTTATTAAATTTATCGGTGGGCACTTTATGGCAATTGGCCACTACTTTCCTTCCTTCTCTTTCATATACAAATGCTGAACCCAGGGTAAGCATTAGCCAATCGGCCGATTTTAAAAACAAATTTGCAGTAGTTTGAGATTCATTTATTTTTTGCAAAGCATCTTCTGCTGTAAGTGCCGAGAACTTAGTATGGTGTTCCCAACTTCCCCACAATTCGTTGTGATAAAATAAATCGGCCTTACGGTATTGTTTATTTTCAATATAATTAATAATGGAACTAGCAATGCTCACCGGATTAAATAAAATGCCATTGGGGTTATCAATGAGCCTGAATTTATGTGCTGCCAGCTTGCTTCCAATTTGTTCGGTAAAGCAAGATCCCGCCAAAAACAATCGGTCGCTATGTTTTAGTTTTGTTTCAAAGCCTTTGGGTATAAATTCTAAACGAAAGTTCATGAGATGCTATATAAAAATTTCTGTAGCCATTGTACTGCTAATTTGCAATGCTTCTTTATTAATATTATTTAAAATGTGCAACGATTCAAAATAAGGAATCATTAATTCGGTATCCATATTGCCAACCAACTCATCTTTTGCCATTGGGCATCCGCCAATTCCTTTTAAGGCTCCATCGAATCTATAACAACCTGCTTTTAAAGCGGCATCCGTTTTTTCTTTCCAGTTTAGTGCAGTTGAATGAAGATGCACTCCAATTTCAGTTGTTGGTAATGCCTTTATTAATGAATGTGTAATGGAATAAACCTGTTCGGCTGTTGCTACTCCAACCGTATCGGCCAAAGAAATAATTTGAATACCCATTGCAACCAATTGGTTCACCCATTTGTAAACTATGTCTTCGTTGTACAAGTCGCCATAGGGATTGCCAAAGCCCATTGAAATATACACTACCAACTCTTTGTTATTTTTAATGCAGAGGTTATTAATTTCTGCTACCCTTTCCAACGATTGTTCAATGGAAGCGTTGGTATTTCGTTGCTGAAAAGTTTCGGAAACGGAAAAAGGAAAACCTAAATAATGAATGGCATCAAATATCACAGCCTCTTGTGCACCACGGTAGTTGGCAACAATGGCGAGCAATTTTGTTTTGCTATCATTTAAATCAATTCTACGAATCACCTCGGCAGTATCCGCCATTTGAGGAATGGCTTTGGGCGAAACAAAACTTCCAAAATCGAGCGTATGGAATCCAACTTTTAAAAGTTGATTAATATAAGCAACCTTTTTATCTGTTGAAATTAAATGTGGCCAACCCTGCATGGCATCTCGTGGACATTCAACGAGTTTGAAGTTTTGATTTTCCATAAATAAATTAATTCATTCTTTGACGAGCAACTTCATACAAAATAATTCCGGTGGCAACGCTCACATTCAAACTTTCAAAATTACCAGGCATAGGAATTTTAAACTGTTCATCACAAATTTTCATCAATGCAGGATAAATACCTTTTTCTTCACCACCCATTACAATGGCGCAGGGCTCAGTAAAGTTGCATTCAAACAAATTAGTGTTGGCCTTCATCTCACTGGCATAAACTTTTATCCCATTGAGGTGCAAGTCGTCCACCGCTTTCATTAAGCTTTGAACCCTGCAAACGGCTAATTGCTCCAAAGCTCCTGCAGAAGTAAGAATGGCGTCTTCATTTAAAGCGCCCACGCCTTTGTCGGGAATAATGATGGCCTGCACACCCATAGCATAGGCACTTCGGGCTATACCGCCAATATTTCTAATGTCGGTAATTCCATCAAGTATCAAAAACAAAGGAGTTTCGCCACTTTCCACAACAAAAGAAATAACATCCTGCAAATCCTGATACTGTATTTTAGAAATTTGAGCTATTACACCCTCGTGGTTGAATACATTAAAATTGTTCAGCTTTTCAACCGGCACTTTGTTTATCGGCACAGCAAATTGGGTAGCTAATTTTTTGATACTGTCAATGGCTTCACCATGTACGGTAGATTGCATATAAATACGTTCCAATTGTTTGCCTTCTTCCAACGCCTTGATTACAGCCACACGGCCTACAATTAAAGTATTTTTTTTGGGCCGGCTATGCTGATGCCTGAATTTTTTCATGCCACAAAATTAATTTGTTCTTACTACTTTCTTCTTTAAAAAAAACAAGGCCGCAAAATTGCGGCCCTGCATATATTTTTTCGGTAATTATTTTAAGCCGAATTCTTTTTTAACGTCTTTAACAGCATCTAATTTTTCCCAGGTAAACAATTCAACTTTCTTTTTAATTGATTTTCCATCGGGAGAAGTAAATACTTTTTCAACTGTTTCGCTTTTGCGGCCCATGTGCCCGTAGGCAGCGGTTTCGCTGTACATAGGATTGCGTAATTTTAAGCGTTGTTCAATAAAGTATGGACGCATATCAAAAGCTTTCATCTTCATTATTTTTTCGGCAATTTGTCCGTCGCTTAATGCAACCTTAGCAGTACCGTAAGTATTTACGTTGATGCTGGTAGGTTGTGCCACACCGATAGCATAAGAAACTTGTACCAACACTTCGCTGCAAAGGTCTGCTGCTACAAGGTTTTTAGCAATATGACGGGTAGCATAAGCAGCAGAGCGGTCAACCTTGCTGGGATCTTTACCACTGAAAGCGCCACCACCGTGAGCGCCTTTACCACCATAAGTATCTACAATAATTTTACGGCCGGTTAATCCGGTATCGCCATGCGGGCCACCAATTACAAATTTGCCGGTAGGGTTAATGTGATATTTTATTTTATTATTGAAAAGATGGGCATATTTTGGATATTTTGCTTTCACTCTTGGTATTAAAATATTGATGATATCTTTTTTAATTTTAGCCAACATGGCTTCATCTTTACCAAAATCGTCGTGCTGGGTAGAAACTACAATGGCATCAATACGAACCGGTTGATTGTTATCGTCGTATTCTAAAGTAACCTGGCTCTTCGCATCGGGGCGCAAGTACTTAATTTGCTTGTTTTCTCTTCTTAAAGCGGCTAATTCTTCCAACAACTTATGAGCAAGATTTAAAGCCAAAGGCATATAATCTTCTGTTTCGTTGGTAGCATAACCAAACATCATACCCTGATCGCCTGCACCTTGTTCTTCTTTCTTTTTTCTATCAACACCCTGGTTAATATCACCACTCTGCTCATGAATAGCAGAAAGGATACCACAGGAGTTGGCTTCAAACATATATTCGCTTTTGGTATATCCTATTTTACGAATTACAGCACGGGTAATTTCCTGTACATCTAAATAAGCTTTGCTTTTTACTTCGCCTGCTAACACTACCTGGCCGGTAGTTACCAAGGTTTCGCATGCTACTTTACTGGTTGGGTCAAAGGCTAAAAAGTTATCAATTAACGCATCGCTGATTTGGTCAGCAACTTTATCAGGATGTCCTTCACTAACGGATTCTGATGTAAATAAATAAGGCATAAATATATTTTTGAGTTTGCAAATATAAGGGCTGTTGTATAAACGAACAAAGTCCTTTTGAGTAATGCAAAAGGACTTTGTGAATATGTGTATTAAATTTTTGACCAAATAACTACCATCCGCATTCGCAGTTTTCTATCAGGATAAGCTCCACTCTTAATTCTTATTCGGCCATGCCCTAATGGGTTATTGTAGCCAATGGCCGATGAATTTGGTATTTGAGGATAGGAGAAATTGTATGCCGGGAATAAGCGGAAATTGTAATTGGGTGAGCTGTTTCCTTTAATTACTTTACGTTGTACATGCCTTGTAATATTTAAGGTATAATAAACCACTTTTTGACCAATTTCATTTGTTCTATATCGGGGGAATCCTCCAAAGTAGGCAAACTCAACGGAGCCCGGATAGTATGAAAGTCCGGCAATTTTGTAATCGGGGTCGTAGTCAATATTTGGATTAAGGTCGTGGTAAAGAGGCTTCCATTTATTGGTGCCGGTATCTTTTAAATCGAGATACATATAGGTAGGCGGCGAAAAGATACTATCGTCTAAACCACCTGCAAAATCGGGGTCTTGTTCAAAATAAATTTCGGCCCGGTGCACAATACGATTCGATAGTGTGTCCAAAGCTGGTATTCGCAAATTGGCATAAGTGCCCGGCCCGGCTACCAAAAATATATTATTGGGTGAAGGAGAAGTTACGGCACTTGAATAGTTTTTGTGAATATAGTTTGAAGAAGATGATGGGAAAATAGAACCGAATGTATTGTTATTTACATACAGATAAGTAGAAGTAGTATCCAAATTACCATTTGCTTTTAGCTTACGCCTGTAATGCAGTTCCATCCTGGTTTTAGTATCGGTAAGGCTGATATACATTAAAGCATTACCATTAGTAGCTTTAACTGCAAAGCCGTGAAATTTACTTCGATATAAAGAGTCGGACTTGTATGGAATAGTATCGCCATTAAAAAAGTTTTGTGCAAAACTTTGATCTAATCTAATTCTAATTTGATTCACCATTGAATCATTACGGGTTTTTATAGTATCCTTTAGTTTTCTAATGTCAACCGTTGCACTGCCAATCATCGGCCCTAAATTAGCAGGTTCGTAATCAATTTTATGATAGTGATAGGCAGAGTCGGAAAAAGTGCGATCATCTATTGAATAAACCTGTAGTTGTTGCGTAGTCATTGAATCGCCCCAAAAACCAACATAGCTAAGACATAAAAAGGCCGAGTCTAAAGTTGGCAGAATAGTATCGCCTACATTTCCGTAGTAAAAAGGGAAGAAACCGGGCTTTATTTGGAAAAACATATTGGCGGTAGTACTGCCAATTAATTCATCTCCATTTATTACACCCAGTACATTATTAACAGAGCGGTCTATTTTAAAAGAATCGTTGAAGATGCCCTGGGAAGTTTCAATGTCAAATGTATCGGAGAAGGTATAAACATTGTCAACTGCAGGTATTAAATCGCTTCCAAGTTTGGTGGTATCTAATTTGGTACAACTCCAGTTAACAATTATAAGAAATACATATCCTATAAGAGCAGCAGGTAAAAGTTTTTTAAGCACAAATAAATTTTTTAGCAGAATTATCTATTGGGCAAGGTCGGTATATAATTGTAAATAGTCTGTTAAATCAGATTCAGCATCAAACTTCAACACTTTCTTTCCCTTCACTTTACTGAACTCATCTACTAATTTCTTATCAATTTTTTCGGCACCAAAGCTAATAGCATCAGCATAAGTGGCACCACCTCTAAACATGGCCGTATTGTTATTGTCTTTATATACTTCCTGTTCTTTTTTGGTTACGCTTTCGCTAATCATCATTAGCTTAGGAAAGTCGGTGCCCATTTTTTCTTTAAAAGTATTTTCTCCAATGCTGAAAACAACTTTGCAATGGCTAAACACCGGTTCTTTTTTATATACGGTTTTTAAATACATAGGAATGAGCCCGGTCATCCAACCGCTGCAATGAATAATATCTGGCGGCCATCCGAATTTTTTTACGGTTTCCAAAGCTCCTTTACAAAACAATACTGTTCTTAAGCCGTTATCATCAAACCATTTGTTGTCGTCGTCGGTAAAAATTGATTTGCGTTTAAAAAAATCTTCATTATCTAAAAAGTAAACCTGCAACCTTGCGTTGGGTAATGAAGCTACTTTAATTACCAAAGGATAATCATCATTATCTATGGTTACATTAATGCCGGATAATCGAACCACTTCATGCAATTTATGCCTGCGTTCGTTTATTACACCAAATTTTGGCATTATGCATCTTACCTCCATATTGTTATCGTTGGAAAGAACGGCAAGCTTATTGATTGTTTCTGCAAACTCTGTCAATTCAAGGTAGGGCGACATTTCATTTGCGATGAATAAAATCCTTTTCTTTGTAGACATTTTTTCTATTTAGATACTCAATTCCGCTAAAACGGTGTGCAAAAGTACGTTTTTTTAGCTTACATATTGGCAATTCAACACATTAGGCTTTAAAATATCCGCAAATGATTTTGGTAAAATCTATTCACCATTTACAACAGGCACTCGAAAATTACAGGCAAAAAGGCCAATCTATTGGCTTTGTGCCAACCATGGGAGCCCTGCATCCGGGCCATCTTTCATTGATTGCACAAAGCAGGGCTCAATGCCATATTACGGTTTGCAGCATATTTGTAAACCCCACACAATTCAACAACCCACATGATTTTGAAAAGTACCCAATAACCATCGAGAAAGATATTGAGCTGCTTACAAGTGCAGGTTGCAATATTTTATTTTTTCCAACGGTAAATGAAATGTACCCCCAAAATGAAACTGTTATCCATTATCCTTTGGGGTATCTCGAAACTATATTGGAAGGGAAATATAGGCCCGGGCATTTCCAGGGAGTTTGCCAAATTGTAGATAAGTTATTGAATGCAGTAAACCCCACTACCCTTTTTCTTGGGCAAAAAGATTATCAGCAATGTATGGTAATTGCTGAAATGATGAGGATTCGCAATCATAAAGCTGCATTAGTAATTGGCAATACAGTAAGAGAAGCCGATAGATTGGCAATGAGTAGCCGAAATATGCGTTTATCCACTACCGAAAGACAACAGGCATTAAAAATAATTGAAGTATTAAAATTAATAAAGCAACAACTATTGCCCGGCAGTGTAACCAGTTTATGCATTAGCGCAATAACAACACTTGAAGAAAATGGTTTTAAAGTAGATTATGTTGAAATTGCCAATGCCAATAATTTAGAAATAATAAAGCAATGGGATGGCGGAACACCTATTGTAGCCCTGGCGGCTGCTTTTATAAACGAAATAAGATTAATAGACAACCTAATACTTTATCCATAACCAACCGAATTGTATAACTTGAGTTTATGGGCAAAAAACTGTTTTCCATTTTACAATATATTTTCTTTTTAGGGCTGGGCATTTTTTTAATATGGTGGCAACTAAAATCAATGACGGCTTTAGAAATGACAGAGTTTAAAAAAGCACTCTCCAGTGTAAACTACTGGTTGATGCTTCCCGTAATTATAATGAGTTTGTTGAGCCACCTGAGCCGGGCTATGCGCTGGAAACTTTTGCTGCAACCTTTAGGCTACCATTCCAAACTTTCAAATACATTCGCCAGTACCATGGTGGGCTACCTTGCCAACGCTGCCATTCCACGCCTGGGAGAAGTTCTCAAATGCACACTGCTAGCCCGATACGAAAAATTTAAGTTCGAAAAAGTACTGGGTACCATTTTGGTTGAGCGCACTTTTGATTTAATTTGTTTTATCATCTTTATTGGCATTACGGTTTTAATTCAGCTTAAACTTATAGGTGGGTATGTAGAAACTAAACTTGAAAAAATTTCAAATAAAGCGGATGGACTTTCTTTTTGGATTAAAATAATTGGGTTACTTGTTTTAATAATAATTGTTTTTCTATTACTAAAATGGCTCGCAAACAAATTTCCGCAAAGCAGGGTGGTTACAGGCATTAACCGTTTTATAAAAGGCATTGGCGATGGATTTATTGCTATTAAAAACCTACAACAAAAAAATCTTTTCATTGCACACACCCTATTTATTTGGACAATGTACCTCTTGCAGGTTTATATTGGTTTTTTTGCAATGGAAGGCATGAACCACTTAGAGTTACCTGCTGCATTTTCGGTACTTACGCTTGCAACTTTAGCCATGATAGCCACACCGGGTGGTATAGGCTCCTTTCCTATTTTTGTAATGGAAACCTTGCTCATTTATTCCATCCCATCCCCTACCGGAAAAGCCTTTGGCTGGCTTATTTGGGGTACAAATACTGCTATTATTATTTTAGGAGGGTTGGTATCGTTGATTGTACTTCCCTATATCAATAAAAAATACAAAACTGCATTATCCAATAACATTGTTCACTAAAATTTAATATTGAATAATGCTGGAAGCCGATAATTTTGCAATGCATCATTAATATTTGGCTTTGCAAAAAAGGAAAACAATTGTTAGGGATATAAGCTGGCTTTCATTCAACAACAGGGTATTACAAGAAGCCGCCGACCCTACTGTGCCTCTTAAAGAAAGAATAAAATTCTTAGGTATCTTCTCAAATAATTTAGACGAATTTTTTAGAGTAAGAGTAGCCACCCTCCGTAAAATGACAGAGCTGGGCAATAAAGCCCGTATGCACCTTGAAGAAAAGCCCGAAAGTATAATTGAACATATACAGGAAATAGTTCAACAACAACAAATAGCTTTTGAAAATATTTGGAAAGACATTCAAAAAGAATTGTCAAAACAAAATATTCATTTATTAAATGAAAAAAAGCTCAGTACTTCACAACAAAAATTTGTACAGGAATATTTTAATGAACAGGTAAGAAGCAGTATTGTGCCTTTAATGATTGAAAGCATTCAAAATTTTCCGGTACTGAATGATAAATCTATTTACCTTGCCTGCAAACTTTCAAAAAAAGATAAAACCATCCCACAGAGGTTTGCTCTAATTTCCATACCCGCCCGAAGCATTTCAAGATTTTTAATTGTACCGGGCAAGGTAGGCGAACACAATATAATTTTATTAGACGATGTAATCCGCTTTTGTATGCCGGTGATTTTTGCATCATTTGGTTACGATCAATTTTCGGCACATATAATAAAACTTACCAGGGATGCTGAAATTGATATAGACAATGATGTGGCTACACCACTCATTCAAAAAATAAAAAAAGGTTTAAAAAACAGGAAGAAAGGCAAACCCGTACGTTTTGTTTTTGATAAAGACATTGATATATCCTTACTTACCTATTTGGTAAAAAGGCTTGGCCTTTCTTTGAAAGAAAATTTAGTTCCCGGTGGGCGTATTCATAATTTTAAAGACTTTATGAAATTTCCCGACAGTGTGTTTACGGTTAAAGGAACTCGTAAAAAACCATTTACCCATCCTTTGCTTAAAAATGTAAACAGTGTAACCAATGTAGTTTTCAAAAAAGATGTACTGCTCAATTTTCCTTACCATTCTTTTGATAGTGTAATTGATTTACTAAGAGAAGCTGCCATTGACCCCACAGTAGTAAGTATTAAAATTACTTGTTACCGTTTAGCATCTCGTTCAAAAGTTATTAATGCACTCACCAATGCTGTTCGCAATGGCAAACAGGTAACAGCAGTGCTGGAGCTAAGAGCAAGGTTTGATGAAGAAGCCAATCTCGACTGGAAGGAAGAGCTGGAAGAAGCCGGCGTAAAAGTTTTGCTGGGTGTGCCTAATCAAAAAGTACATGCCAAACTTTGCCTTATTAAAAAAAGAGAAAATAACATTACCACGCATTATGGTTTTGTAAGTACCGGAAATTTAAACGAGGAAACTGCCTTGCTGTATGGCGACCATTGCCTGCTAAGTTCCGACCGAAAAATAATGGCAGATGTAAACCGGGTTTTCACCTACCTCGAAAACCCCCGAACCAGGGTTAATATTTTAAATAGTTGTAGAACATTGATGATAAGCCCCACAGCCATGCGTAAACAATTAGTGGCACTCATCAACAAAGAAATAAAACTAGCACGCCAAAAAAAATATGCTTCTATCACACTCAAACTAAATTCACTGAGTGATGAACAATTAATATTAACATTAGAAGATGCAGCCAAAGCCGGGGTTGAAATTAATATGATAATCAGAGGAATTTTTTGCATGTATTCCGAAAACAAAAAGTTTAAAATCCCTGTAAAGGCAATCAGTATTGTGGATGAATATTTAGAACATGCCCGGGTGTTTGTTTTCAACAATGGAGGCAATACCAAAATGTTTATTTCTTCTGCCGATTGGATGGTACGCAATATTGACCACAGGTTGGAAGCGGCCTGCCCTATTTTAGAAAAAGATATGCAGCAGGAAATTATAGAGATGCTGAATATTCAGTTAAAGGATAACGTAAAAGCCAGGATTTTAGACAATGAACTCAGAAACGAATATGTAAATCCAGGCAACAAAGCAACCATTCGTTCGCAGGTAGAAATTTATAATTATCTGTATCAAAAAAAATAATCGCTTCCCGTTTTCAAAAAAATGAAACCTGGCAGGATTATTCAGTATTACAGTTTACCACTTGCTTTGCAATCTTTATATTAATGATACAAGCTTCCTACAAACGCTTTGTAAACCCATTTTTTTGATTTACTCTTTTTTTTAAAATTGCATAACAGAAAACATTGTATTTTGTGCGTAAAAAACAATATTTTGATACTCGCCGCAATTGATATAGGCAGCAATGCTGCCCGACTTTTAATAACTGAAGTTGTACAAAACGGTAACAGCAAACCGCAGTTTAACAAGCTCAATCTTTTTAGAGTTCCACTGAGGCTTGGATTTGATGTTTTTGAAAGCAATCAAATTTCCCACGAAAAGGAAAAAATGTTTACCGAAACCATGAAAGGTTTCAAGCATTTAATGAACGCATATAGCGTGCAGGCCGTAAAAGCCTGTGCTACCAGTGCAATGAGGGATGCCGCAAACAGCGAGGAAGTAATTAGAAGAATTTATGCCTCTACCGGTATTCAAATTGAAATTATTAGCGGCGACATGGAAGCCAACCTCGTTTATGAAAACCATGTTGCCGAAAACATGGATGCCGAAAACAGCTATTTATATATAGATGTTGGAGGTGGCAGCACCGAATTATCTTTTTTTAGCAATGGGGTTTTAATTTTAAAAAAATCGTTCGACATAGGAACCATTCGTTTATTAAAAAATTTTGTTACAGATGAGCAATGGGACGAAATGAAAAATAACATCAAAGCGGTAACAAAAGGCCACAAGCAGGTAATAGCAATAGGTAGTGGCGGCAATATCAATAAAGTGTTTTCGTTGAGTAAGAAAAAAGATGGAAAACCCTTGAACTTTGAATTGCTAAAAAATTATTACCAGGAACTGGCATCCTTTTCTATTGAAGCAAGAATGGAGCAATATAAAATGCGAAGAGACCGTGCAGACGTAATAGTACCGGCTCTTTCAATTTACCTTAATGTAATGCGCTGGGCCAATGCCGATGAAATATTTGTACCTAAAATTGGCCTGGCAGATGGACTTATTCAACACTTATGGCAACAAATAAAAAACAATCCCACCTCATGAAATTAATTGTCACCCTCTTGCTTTTTATTACATGTCAAAAAGCAAATGCTCAAAACCTCTTTACTCAATTTGTAAACAATAGAAACATACAATGGGCTATTAGCTCCGAAGAAAACATAGCATGCGATAGTTTTACACTCAATCTATTTTTAAGACAGCAGTTGAGTCAACACAAAATTAAAGCCAGCATTATTGATGACTTTGAAACGGTGCAAACCATTTCATACATTAATGCAGATTCAGTTATTAAAAGAATACAGCTTAATGAATCCTCCAGCAATCCAAATCCACAAATACTCTTTAGCAATAAATACTTTAGTTTAGAAGCAAGCAATTTAGTAGAGGCCTACCAGGTGATTTATGTAGAAAATGGCAAGATAAAATCGGTGGTGAATGCCATTTCTCCTAAACACACTGTTGTTACCCCAAATGGTAGAGTGCTGGGCTTAGCCAATACATTTACTACCGGTATTAACTACAACAGAAATCTTAAAAATGCATTCGTTAAACACAGTATCCACATCGCCACAACTCATTTAAACATTTTTCCCAGAGCCGAAAGAAGCCTTATTCAAAAAATGGTTTACAATAAAGATTTGCTTACAACCATTTGGCCATACCTCGGCAAAAGTTACAAAATATTCAGGCTCGACAGTTTGCAGTTCATTAGCAGAGATGAATTATTAAATGCACAATTTCATCCATCTCTTTCAGTGAATGTACCCGTTTACGACGTAAATGGAAATCTAACACATTCAAAAATTGTAAGAGCCGAAATTTCGCCTGAATTTTTCAGTAACGTTTCGCTTGAGCAGGAATGGCGTTACAATCAAAAGGCTAATATTCTCTTTAATAAAATTGTTTCCCTTACGCTTTCTTTTAGAGACAGAGATGGAAAAGAAGCTAAAGTGCTCAAATTGATTCCTCAATAATTTTCTATTACATTTACACCCTAAGCGAATTTGTAGGACTTGTTTTATTCTAATGCAGAGCCAACTCCTCTTCGCAATTTTTAACTTCAATCAAAATTGCAATGTCAACCCATAAAGATGTAAAAAAAATTACTACCAACACGCTTCAAAAAATGAAAGCAGCCGGTGAAAAAATTTCAATGCTTACGGCTTATGATTTTTCTTTTGCAAAACTATTTGATAGCGCAGGCATTGATATTATTTTGGTAGGAGACAGTGCAAGCAATGTAATGGCCGGCCACGAAACTACCCTGCCCATTACCTTAGATCAAATGATTTATCATGCATCATCGGTTGTTAGAGGAGTTGACCGTTGCCTGGTGGTGGTTGATCTACCTTTTGGCTCTTACCAGGGCAATAGCAAAGAGGCTCTTATATCTGCAATTAAAATTATGAAAGAAACCGGCGGTCATTCTATTAAATTAGAAGGTGGTACCGAAGTGGTAGAATCTGTTAAACGTATTGTAGATGCAGGTATTCCGGTAATGGGGCATTTAGGGTTAACACCACAAAGCATTTATAAATTTGGCACTTATACTGTAAGAGCCAAGGAAGAAGCAGAGGCAGATAAACTTCGCAAAGATGCATTGCTATTGCAGGAAGCCGGATGTTTTGCACTGGTGCTGGAAAAAATTCCGGCATCATTAGCTACAGAGGTTTCAACATCTTTATCCATTCCTACCATTGGTATTGGTGCCGGTAATGGCTGCGATGGGCAGGTGTTGGTGATGCACGATATGTTGGGAATTAATGTGGAATTTAAACCAAGATTTTTGCGGCAATACCTCAACCTTCACCAACAAATTACAGGTGCTGTAAATCAATATATTGGCGATGTAAAAAGTGGAGACTTCCCAAATGAAATGGAGCAGTATTGAGTTACATTTTTTTGGTTGGCACCCAAGGTAGCACCCAAACTGGCTTTTAAAAATAAAATATACAATCAACTTTGTTTTTATAAATGCATTAGTATTGATGGAAGTAGCGTTGTGTTATATAATCCCTATTTTTCGGAACTTACTTTTACGTAAGTCAATGATGCAAAAGTTGGAGTACATTCATAATAATGCAGTGGCTGCCGGGTTTTTAAGTTTTGCAGAAGATTATAAGTATTAATCTGCTAAATTTTATTTTAGGTTCCGGTTCGTGGAGACACGAAATCCAAGGCCAAGGTTATTGCACTACCCGTAACGCCTTTACTGCTTACAATTGCTGACAAGGCAAATGTATTGATTAGCTCAGTTACAATTATATTATTAGTAGTGCCGCTGTAATTGCCGACAGGTTTTTTATGATAGCTTCTTCCAAAAATATTAATATTGTCGCCTNNTGTCGCCTGTCATTACTTTTCGCCGCTTGTTGGGAAATAATGCAGCAGCGGCGAACACCCACGGCAGAGAAAAATTACAAATGGTTGGTTCGTGAAGACACGAACCAAGGCGAACGCTTCTCCTGAAATGAAAGTTATGTCATTAAAATTATCGTTATTGAAGTCGGAAATACTAGGAAAGAGTTCTCCGAACGTATTGATTTGATAGACATAAAGATTTGTATTCATCCAAACATCAGAGTCTTTAGCCGGAATCCTTCCTTTGGTGTAAAACTTTACTATTACAAACATGTCGTTGTAAATCCTATGTCTAATTAGTTCGATCTTACATTTTCCTTTCACACCAATATTTAAACTGTCAACAAATGTTTCTAATATTTCTGAATCAAATGTTTCTGGATTTTGACTCCCAAATGAAAGATTTTTATCATTCTGTAACTCTGAATCAATTTTATATGATTGCTTATTGATTTTTTGTTTGGGACTACAAGAAAATAAAATCGTATAAAATGTAAGCAACAGTAGTCGCATTATTTTGTATCGCTTTAAAATTACAGCCAACGGCCAGAGCTTGCTGCTGTGCTGGTATTTTTTAATGTCCAGCCCGGAGCCGCTGCCGATTGAAAAACTGATGATGAAGATAACAACAAAAGCTGATAGAATTCCGTCGGCTGGATATGGGCTGATAGCGATATTAAGCTGAGAATATATTCGTCTGCCAGCATAGCAGCAAACTCCCTGTTATGTGTTCGCCCTTCGTCTGGGTAACTTGAATTGAGTGTCTGTGTCCACCGTGGAGGAGTGTGTCCCGGAAGCGTAGGAACAAGGCAGGCTCTTTTGCAAGGTTGGCTTTTGTGTGTCGGCTTTGTGTGCCTTGTAAATGTGCCTGACTTGGTGCGTTGGTCATACGATTTGTTCTTCCAATAAATCCTTCCAAATAATAAACCCTTTCTTTTTGTCTGAATAGTCATGTAGTATTCTTGAAAAACTTTCAGGATTTGTTTCTAAAAATGCTTGTCTGCCTTTGTTACGTATTGTATCTAACTGCTCGTCAATTTCTTTTACTTTGCTTATGAGGGCTTGTTTGTTTTTGTCAGAGTGCCACAAATAAGTGGCTTCTTCCGTGTCAAGTGTTTCTAAAATGATATGGAACTGTTGTTCGCCGGATAATAGAAATACGAATGAAAAGGGGCTTAACACAAATCTGATTCTTAGATGCGTTCCTTCATGCCTGGCTGCTAAAAAACGTAATTGTTGCGAATGTTTAAAGTCCTTGTTATTTAGGATGTCGTTCAAAAGGTCTTGTCCATCTGAATAAAGTCCTTGCTTATCGCTTTGCAACTCGGTTGCTGTTAAAAGATTTTCTTCCAGTATCTGTTTCTTCCCGAAAAAATTCTTTGTAATAAATTTGAATTTCACCCCTTCAATTACCTCCCGATTTATTTTTTCAATATCAGCAGAAGTTGCCAACTGAGAAACCAGTTTACTATTTTCAAACTCGGCATAGATGTAAACTTTTATATTCTTCGATTTAAGTGCTTTTGCAAAGTAAGGTTTCAGAACTTCGAACTCAGGTCTTACTTCAAGATTTTCTATTTCGAATTCGAGTTCTGCTTTTGTTTCCTGAAACAAATATTTAAAAGTAACGCTGCCATAACGAAATTCAAGTTTCTCAATCGGAATTTTAATTTCCTTTTCAATTGTGATAATATTTTTTGAATCAACAATTTCTTCTGTTGGCTCATCAAATAGGGTTGCTTGTTTATCAAACTTTCTGTAATAAGTGTTTCGTTTAAGAAACAATTTATTCAAATAGTCAATTTTAATATCACGATAATCATAAATAGTAGGAGCTACTTCAGAACGTTGAACTCTGCCAATATATTGAATTAGTTTACCTTCAAATGAAAACGGGTAAACCAGAAATAAACAGTTTGCATTTTGTAAATCAGTTCCTTCACCGAAAAACTGGCCAGTTGTAATTAATGCCTGATAATTCCCAGATTTTAAAACTTTCCATTTAGAATTTGTAGTGACTTCAGAATCTTCGCCACTTAGGGTTATCGCTTCATAAGATTGTTTCAGGTACTGATATAGCGAATCAATATGTTCTTTGCGTTCAGTTATAATCACAACTTTCTTTCCCTTATTTATTTCTGCTTTCACATCTTCAAGAATAAGTTTATTTCTTATTGAATCATGGACTAAGATTTTTGATAGCGTTTCAAATTTGTCTGTCTTTGAATTGAAAGGAACTTCAAGTTCTGTATTTATGATAATAATTTTAGCCTGCTTGCTTGTACTTATTTCGCTTGATTTTATTTCGGCAATTACTTCACCTAAATGAATAAAAATTAGTTTGCCGTCATTGTATTTTCTGAATGGAGTTGCTGTTAAGCCATAGAGGTAAAATGTTTGAAGTTTCGCAATTGTATTTCTGAATGTTTCGGCTGGTATATGATGACACTCATCAACAATAATAGTTCCGAAAGCCGTTAGAATATTTTCCTTTTCTGTTTTTCCAAGTTCCTTTGATATACTTTGAATTGTTGCTATTGTGATTTTCTTTCCAACCTTGCTCTTGCCTTGCCCGATTTTACCGATTTCATTTTTTGGAATGCCAAGAAAAGTTTCAACCCTTTCTGACCATTGCACAACCAATTGTTTTCTGTGAACAAGGATTAAAGCAGGTTGCTGTTTGTCCGAAATTATTTTTAATGCAACAATCGTTTTGCCGGAACCGGGTGGGGCTACAATTACTCCTAAATCTTTCTTGGCAATTGATTCTACAACTGTTTGCTGATGGTCTCTTAGTTGAGCATTGAATAAATAAGGATTTGATTTTTGTTTCTTTCGTTCATCAATGAAGTCATGTTCAATTTTATTCTCCCTGCAAAAACGAATTAACTTTCCAATGAAGCCTCTTGGGATAAAAACTTCGTTTTCTGTTTCTTCTACAAATTTGAAATAGCGTTCAGTCCCAAAAGTATTCTTACCTATTTTCTTTTTGATAATAAACTCTGTGCTTGCAAAATTCAATTCTTCTTTCAGAAAATTTATTAATGGAGTTGTCATTCCTTCACGACTGATTCTTGCTTCGTTGCTTAACGAAATGGCTAATTTCCCATTACTTGCTTTTGGATGTGTGGAAATTGTGGACGTTGAAACTGATTGATAAAGTTTGTCTAATTCTGAAATGGAAACCCTCTTGATGTTTTTCAGGAATTCAAACTGTTCTTTTATTGGTTGTAAAGTTTCTGCATCAAGAAAACAACTATTTCCTTGTTCAAATGTTTTTTTGAATAGTGGCAATGCAATTAAATTTCCTAACCCTTTTCCAGAAAGATAATCCTGGTTGGGAAATAAACGGTCAAAACTTGAACCCTTGTCAAATATCGAGAATGCACTCGATTGTTCAAGAATGGAAATAAAAATCTTCCTGCTCCTGATTGCAAGGTAGGGTTGTTCAAAAAAAATCCATACATGTCCGCCTTTACCTGAACGGGAACGTTCCATATAAGCAGGTATTCCTTTTTCGTTACATACTTTGAGAAATTTTCTTGAATCATTAACCCAATTGTCTTTATCAAAGTCTGCTGCAAGAAACCATGTAGTATTATCGGACAGTAGCGGATAGATTCCAATATGTTGCTCTCCGTTTAAATGTTTGGCAATTTCATCATCAGTAAGTCTTAGGTATGTTTTATCTGTGTAGTTTTGAAAAGTCCCGCCCTTCATTTTGTGAGCCCGGTATCTGTAGGGGTCGAAATGATATGCAGGCATGTAGCCGCTTTTATCAGCTTTTTCCCACCTAATGGCAAATGCATCCTCTCTGCCCCTGAAGACCGATTTAAATAATTGTATCTGATTTGCGGAGTGCTCATTCATTGCTGTTTCCCTTGTAAACCGGCCAATTAGCGGCCAAAACGGTCAATTAGTGGTCATTGTTCGGTCATTCCGGTCATTTAGCGGTCATTATTGCTCTGATAAAATGTATCTAATTCCCCGGCCTTTTTCTCCTACCTGTTTTAAGATTCCTAAATCAACTAAACGCTTTAAATCTTCAGCAGCAACTGTTCTTCCAACAGCGTTTATTTCCTGGTATTTTGCGCTCTTAATGCTCTTGTTTTCTAAAACGTATTCTACCGCTTTTACCTGCCGCTCATTCAACCCCAATATTTGAAGTTGCTCTTTGCTGTATTTGTTTTTAAACAAGGTTACCAATATTCCGCCATCCTGTTCAATAATTTCAGGGTCGGGTAATCCTGCTTCTTTGCAGGTACTGATAATTTTTAATGTGCCGCTTCCCCATGCATCAATGTAGCCGCCTTTGAAACATACATCGGCTATCAATAAATTTCTTGGTCGTGATGGATGTTGCCGTTTGAGTGAATCCAGACTAATACCGGCAGGCAATTCACCTTCATTCCAGATATTAAAGTGGTTATCGAACATACGCATCTGCACAACAGATGAACCTAAGTAATTTCTATGCACAAGTGCATTCAGCAACATTTCACGGAGTGCTGCGATAGGATATTCACCTTTCTCAATTCTTTGTATGCCTTCAAACGAAATAGCACGGGTAAGAAACTTCCGGTTTAATTGCTCCAGCACTTCTTTCAGCAAATAAACAATATTGCCTTCAACCGCCTCCTGGAATCTCAGGTCGCTGCTGTCTTTACCGAAGCGACCAATTTTTACAACGCAATTATTGAAAAACTTTGCCGGTTTTTTTCCAAACAAAACAATGGCGGCTCTTTTAATATTGCCGTTATCATCTGTCAGGCGAAGTTTAGCTATCAAATCTGCTTTGCTTAATCCGTCCACATCTGCAATTCTTCCAGCATGAAGTGAAGCTGCTATGTATGATTTTAAACTGGCATCATCAATGTCATCAAGGGTAGCTGTGGGCTCACTAACCTCATCCCATGTCTTACCACTTTTGCGAAGTAAATAATCGGTGAGTGCTGCACCAATCAATTCCTGCTTGGTACTTCCGCTGCGGTAGTAATACCTGCCACGTAAAGAAATAGGCACAGCATAGGGCTGTGTAATTATTTCAAGATAGTACAAGCCTTTTTCTTCATGCAGGTTTACATCAACCAAAATCCCCATCAGGTCTTTTACCTTGTTGGGTATTTCATCCATCAGTTTTTTATAATCAGCAACACCAACCACATTGCCATTATCATCTTTGCCAATGAATATTACACCACCTTGGGCATTAGCAAAACCACAGACCCATTTCAGGTAATCATCGTGCCAGCTTTGCTTGTATTCTATGTTCTGTTGTTCGGGCATTTAAGTATCGTTTTGAATGTATTACAATTGAGCTAAACCTAATACATTAGCTAATGAATTGGCCTGTTACCAAAGGTTTGTTTCAGGTCGTTTATAACTAAATGAAATTTGCCATCAAACTTCTTGTTTATATCCTCATAAGAACCAATGAGCTTTTCATAAATAGGATTTCCGAATATTTCTTTCTCGTCAATGTTGCGTTTGGATGCAACATTCGAAGCGAAAACTTCTTTAATTTTCTTCAGTATCAAAATTTGCTCGTCCGTAAAATCGTAGGTGTGTAAATATGAAAGATAGCTTTTTTCGATTCTTTCTTTTGGTGTTGGAATTTTCTTTTTACCTAATGCATGTAATAAAAAGTCCCATGCCGAACCTTCAGGGAAGTCATACATTTTTTGCAGATGCCCTTCGTCTAAGAATGTATTTGGCTTACTTAACCAGTCAAGCAGTTTTGCAATTTCTTCATCCGTTGGCTGATAATCTTTCTGTTCAGCTTTTGCTTTCAAGTCAGTCATTACAGGCTCTTGTGTCTTCTTTAATTCTTCCTCAAAAATCCTTTTAGCTTCCTCGATAGGAATATTGTCTTTTACTGTAATTGAATCCCCATGAATTTCTACCCGTTGAATTAAGTTAGCAGGGTCGGGATTGTCTATTAAAAAATATTCGCCTCTTGGCGGTGGTGTTCCGGCTACTTTTGGCTTTTGGTCACCGGGCTTAACTAACTTTTTATTCTCTTTTAATGTGCCCTTCCCATTATCCTCCATTCGTCTGCATAACCCTACAAAGTCAAGAACGGTGAAACTGAATTTTCCTGTTTTGGGGTCGAGCCTTGTACCACGGCCAACCATTTGAATATACTTGCCGACAGACTTTGTTAACGCTGCAAAGGCAATGAACCGAACACATGGAATGTCAACACCGGTACTCAAAATGTCAACCGAAGTAACAATATATGGTTTTTGATAGGGCTTTTTAAACCAAGCTTTCAGTGTTTCGTTCAACTCGTTGTTTTCAGAAATCACAGCTTCTGCATAGTATGGCTTTTCAGCATTATCGTTTTCAAAAACTTTGTTTACCGCTTTTGCTAATTCAATACAATGTGCCTGGCTAACGCCAAATAAGATTATTTTTTCTCCCCATTGCGTATTCTTCTTTAGCTCTTCCGCTATGCGTAAACAGTTTTCTTCTGAAATGAATTTGCGGTTTAACTGTTCTAATTTTAATTTCTTTTCTGTACCTAAAGGAATCTGGTATTTTTCCTCTGGCTCTAACACATAACTGAATTCAATCCCGTTTTCTTCTGCTTCCTGAATAAGAGATGAGAGTAATTCAACAGGTTTGTATGGTGCAAGGAAACCTTCGCTGATTCCTCTATCCATGTCAAATTGAAAATCGGGCTCACCTGTTTCGCAGCCGAAAAGTTTGTAGGTATCAATGATTGCCAAATCTTCTTCGTCAACTTCTGTTCCTTCTTTTGGTGTGGCAATTCTTGGTGTTGCAGTTAAACCAATTCTAGGACAAAGGAAATGGTCGAATATAAGTTTTCGATTTACATTAATACTCCGGTGACATTCATCCACAATTATCAAATCATAAAAATTAGATGGCAAATCACTGTGAATTAATTCCAGTGTATCTATTACCACCACATGAATGCTGGCATGTTTTCTTGCCCTGAAATTAGAAGTCGTTATCCAGCTACTTGTATGTTCACGGCTGATTAAAGAAAAACCATCATCAACTGATTGTTTTGCTAACATCCTTCTGTCCACAACGAATAAAATGCGTTTACACAAGCCACTTCCCAATAATGCTTTTACCAATGCAACGGCTGTTCTGGTTTTGCCCAAACCAGTTGCCATGTGAATCAGCATTTTTTGTTTTCCTGCTTTGTAGTTTTCAACAATCGTTCTGATACATTGTAGCTGATAATATCTTTCTTTACCCACTGTTGGGTCAAAACCGCCGGCAATGGTTGTATCTATTGTGATTTCTTTGTTGGAAGCAATTTTCTTTTGCTGCTCAATTTTGAGTTTCATTTCCTCCAAACTCATAAATTCTCCAACCTGCTTAAACTCACCTGCATCTAAGCCACGCCAGGCATTATCGTAAAACAAAATCCGTTCTGCACTACAAGCATAAAGGAAACGGGGTTTGAGGACTTGTGTAACAACAGTTCGGAGTTTCAGCAGGTCTTTGTTCTCCTTATCAAGATTGTTTTCAATTACGGCCAGCACATCGCCATTCAAATCCTGTAATACAATATCGGGTCGGATATTTTTAAATGAAGAATAATCCTGTTTCAGATTCTCGGGAATATCATAACTCTGCTGATATAATAATGTATCGCCAATTTTCCAAGCAAAATTATCAACCAACCTTTTTATAATTGGTAAATCAGTGGAAGTAGCTTCATTAATCTTCTTGCTCATCAGCTACCTCCTCGTTTATTGGTTCAGTAAATTCAGCTCCCCAAGTGTCTGCCAGTATTTGATTGATTTTCCTTTTGGCATCTTCTTTCATTACAGTTAGCCCATCAATAACTTGAATTTGTGAGTTTATCTCAGCGATAATCGATTCTTGCAATTCGAAAGAAGGAAATGCGATTTCAAAGTCGTTTAGTTGGTCAGATGTTAAATTTGGAAACATCGCACCAAAAGCTATTCCTAATATTCGATTTTTGTAACAATTGAGATAATAGTTTATGTATTTCTGACTTCTACTATCCTTTGCTCGAATTGCTGCCGTACCACGGCCAATGCAGGCCTCAAAGGAAGCTATATTTGTTCTTCCCGTTGTTGCACCTCTAACACAAATTAATAAATCTCCTTGTTGACAAAACTTTGTTGGCTTAGTTGTCCACTTTATCTGTAATGGATTATCAAAAGCTCTTTTCCCAAATTCAGTAGGGCCGTTAATAAGTACAGTTCCATAACCTTGGTCGTTGTAAGTATCTCCTTTAGGGCTTTGTCCCATAATTACATCAGCAACTTCGTATAGTTTTTTTCTTTCAAAACCAGAAAAAATGGCCTCATCAACTTCGTAATTTTTTAATACTGACTCTACTCCAAATATTATCGCTTTTTGTTTTTTAATTTGAGTAACAATAATGTTTTGTTCGTCAAGCGAAGGCAAAGGAATTTCCCATGTCTCCATATCTTCAAACTTCATATTCATTCTAACACCACCATTAGCCTTATCATTTACATAATTTAAAAAGCCTCTGCTCTTGAATAAAGCATCCAAATACTTTGGGTTCAGTTCATCTTCTTTGGTAGCGAATACGACATAAGCCCCACTTATAATTTGATTATCGTAGTCAAATGTGTTAAGGCCAATACTTCCGACATTAATCCTGTAAGGGTTGTAGCAAAATTCATTTTTAGCAACTACAAAATAACTTTGATTGGTTTCTTCTGCCTGCAATTTCTCATTCAAGAAAATACCAACTTCATTGCTTACACCGAGTACCTTATAATTTACGTCCGGATTTTTATTGGGCTTAATTTTGTTTTCGTTTAGTATTAAATACCCTTTAAGTTTTACGATTGGATATTTTGCACCGCTTTTTAATATTTCTTTGATGGTATAAAGCTCCTGATGTTCCTCTACAATACTTGATTCAAGATTGCTTACATATTCTCTTGCAATATCAGCTTCTAAAGAATTTACAGGATTCAGTTTTACCAAATAGGGCAAAATGTTTTCAGGTTTGCTGTTACTTAGTTTTTTGTAAACTTCATCAATCGTGGTAGCTCCATTGGGTTGTATATGTTTCAAGGCGGCTGCCCATTCCGTCAATTGGCTATCACTAATCGTACTCTTGTAATTAGCCATATTGAAAGAATAGTTGTGTGCTTTGTCTATTCGTTTCGCAATTTCATTTTGTATGCGGTTCTCCAACATTTGGTCAAATGTTTTTAATTCCATTTGTTTGTCGGCTTCCGTTGCTTTTTTAGCTTTAATTTTTTTATCCAGTTCGGTTTCTTTCTTCTCTCTTTCAATCTTGCCCTTTGCCTCCATGTCAAAACGGGTTTCCGTTCGGATTTTTTCTTTTATTCTTGGGTCAAGTGTTTTAATCCATTCGGCAGGTATGCAAAACTGGTTTTTGCTTTCTGGTGGTTGCTTGCCATGCTTTACATATTCGTGATAAAGTGTTAAGCATTCAATCAGTTGATTTCCTTTTTGCTCTTTTCGATTTGTTCCCATACTGTAACCGTCGTTGGTTACTTTGTAAAACCATGTCCAATCAGTTTTGCCGCCTTTTTCAAAAATCAAGATTGATGTTTTCGGCCCAACACCGCTTTTACTTACAAACACACCCTGCGGCAACGAAATCACTGCTCTTAGTTGTGCTTCATCCAGTAACAATTTACGCAAAGCCTTTGCACTAAACTGGTCCCATGTATGAAAACCTTCTGAAACAACTACAGCACATCTGCCACCAGCTTTTAGTTGCTCAAACATGAGCTTTACAAACAAAATAGTTGTTTCAGATTCCTTACTGTATTCCTGCCAAACATCAGGATAAGCTTCCTGGTCTCTTTCCGCACCAAATGGCGGGTTGGCTAAAATAACAGACTTGCTTTCGTGGTCAGTAACAGGTTTGTATTTGGCTAAACTATCGCCCTGTTCAATATTGGCAGGATTCAATCCTCTTATGTAAAAATTGATTGCCGCCATTTTCCGAATCATTCCCAAATACTCAATGCCTGTTACGCCGTTGCGGTAAAACTGTGTAGTTTGTTCTATGCTTGGGAAATCAAGTTGATTGAATTTGAAATATTCATCAAACCATGCTGCCAATTCGCTATGTGCTTTTTCACCCGGCCATTCACGGTCGGGGTCAACTCTCCGCATCACAAATTCAAAAGCATCGAATAAGAATCCACCTGTACCGCAAGCAGGGTCAAAAATCACATCATCAAAATTCGGCTCAATTAAGGCTGTCATGAATTGGCGAATATGGTCGGGTGTACGAAATAGTCCAACGTCTTTTGTTCCCCCTGTTTCACTCAATGCTGATTCTATTGCATCACCTAACAAATCAGTTTTTAATAGCCGGGCTTCTTCAATATCATTGGCTACAATGCTGATTACTTCGCCAAGGTTGCCGCTATTTACATTGTTGGTGAAATTGGAGTTGCTGAATACTTCTTCAATCAATACCAGTTGGTCTTGTACTTTTTGAGGCAAGTTGCCTTCAAAAACCTGTCTTGCATTATTGAGAATGCTCGAATAAAACGGAAAGAAATTGTCGTTTAGCTCTGACAGGATTTGTTCATTTGAGACCGTCGCTAAATAAGAAAACAAACGGTTTTCGTTTGTTTCTTCTGCTCCAGTCTTTGGATTTTTCCAAACATAGTCAGCCGAAAAGAGTTTTCGTAAAGGTTTAAACTCATCGTCCTGCTTTACTTTGGTTTCAAAGATTCGTAATAAAAGTAATTCAATAATATACTCCACCCGTTGAACAGGTGTGCCTGCCGGTCGCAACTTATTATGAAGCTTTTTTAAAGCGTTGTTGGTCTTATTGTCTGCGTAATGTACTGTCGAACGTCCCATAATTTATTTAGAGTTGCTAAGATACTGCTTTATAGTCCTTATGCCTCTGTAAACTGTCTAATTGTGTTGTGTCTGTCCGTTGGGTGGTGGGTGGGCATGGTGTGTTGAGTAAAGTTATATAGCTGAAGTGTCGAACAAAAGATGATAGATATTCGTCAGCCGGGGTGGGTGGGCTGTGCGTTGGCATTTTTAGCTCTTTGCAAGGTTGGCTTTGTGTCGGGGTTTGGTGTGCCTTGCAATGTGCTAAAAATTGCGTGGGGCAGCATGGCAAAGTCTTGGGTGTTTAAATATGTACGGAATGGTAAAATAGGGTGACACATAACGTTCAGGGCTTGCCGAAGTACGGGAATTAGTATTCCGTCAGCCCGGAACCGATGAGGATTGAAAAACTGAAGCTGAAGTGAACAACAAAAAGCTAAATAGATAAGGTCCAGTTGGATATGAAGTACAATAGAATTACAAAAAGCCGAAGATAACTTCCGTCAGCCCGTATTTTGGCAAACCCCCTGTTGTACGTTCGTGCTTCTCCTCGGTCTATGTCGCCCGAATAGCAGGGGGTGTCCCGTGTGTGGAAAAGCAAGCTCTTTTGCAAGGTTGGCTTTTGTGTGTCGGCTTTGTGTGCCTTGCAAATGTGCTTGCTTTGGCGTGGGCTATATTGCTCTTGCCTTTTTCAAGATGTCATTAAAGCGGTCAATGTCTGTAAGCAGTTTCGGTAAGTCATTGTCAAACCATGTAAGAAATGTTAGCATTTCTTTGTACTGTTTTTCTAAGTCCTGCAAATTGCCAAAAATTGGTTCGTAATGATAAATTCTATTGCGTAATGTCCTGATGCGATATAATGCGTCTGCGATTGTATCTCTTTGCCTAAGAAGTTTAGGAGTGTTTTTAAAAATTAATCTCAATGGTTTCCAAAGTAAGCCAGTGTAGTGTCGGTTAAATAACCTGTTCCAAAAACCAAAGTTAAGTTCTGCAATTATTCTGTCTGCTGTAATACTTTTACGTTGTGCTGTGAGTTTCTGTGTCGCATCTGAAACAAATGGCAAGAACTCAACAGGTAAGCTATTTTTAAACCAATACGGGTCATTAAAATGTAGTTTCAAAGTTTCGTTTACTGCGTTTCTTAAACTCACTTCAAGTACAGACAGAATGGGGTAGAAGGCTTCTGAAAGTTCAATATTTACTTTGTAAAGCCGGTAGGCTTTGTCAAAATCATTATTTGTTTTGGCAAGATATACGTTGAAACGTGGGCTTGATAGGTAATATTTTAGCTGTTGTTCGGTCATAAAGTGTTGCAAATTTGCGAAGAAATTTGCACTAAACCGAATTAAAGGCTATATTTGCTTCGTGATGCTGGTTCCTCCTCTCCCAAACTCGTGTTGGTGATGAAACCAGCTTTAGTTTTTTATAGAGGTTTCGGTTTGATAAATATTGAAAGAATTAAGCCAATTGCCACAATTACATCTACTGCATTCCAAACTAATCTTCCCAAAGCAATTTTAATAAATGGTTGAAATAAGATTGCTAAACAAACATAAATTATAACTCCTCTTTTATGTCCTTGTTCATTTGCATTGTACGCAAGTATGGCGAAGCCAACCAGTGCAACAAAGCGGACAACTTGAAAATAGCCGTAAGGCATATCAGCCAAACATATAAAAAAGAGTATAGCTAATATTACCTTCAAGAAAATTTCAAAAGTTGTTTTCATTTTAAACTGTTACGTTGGTTTGTCCGTTACTATTTGGAACATTCGTAATAATAACATTACTGTTACTGCTTTCCAATTTTTCTATTTCTTCAAGTTTCCATTTTTCAACAGCCAACTTTGCAATTTCCGCTTGTGCCATTGCAATACTTTCTAAAAGTTCCTTATTACCTTTTAATTCCGCATCCAGTTTCAATTTGTTTTTGTCGGTGCTAATTTTTAAGTAGGTATTTATGTCATCATTTCTATCTGAAATTAATTTCTTTTGTTCGATGTAGTTTTCATATTCAATTCTGTCTAAAACCTCATCATAAGGCCCTCGCTTAGATAGTAGCTTTACTGTAACTGGTGCTGTTTCCAGTAAGACAAAAAGTAAAGTAATAATGGCACTTGCCCACCATACTGCATTACCTAATTTTTTAAGGCTTCCTAATGCTTCTAACCGAGCCAATAAATCTGTACTATTTTTTGCTTTGTTTTGATAGTCGGCTTTATCATTGCCATAACTATTTTGTTTGTTTTGAATTTGGGCAGCAATCGTATTTTTTGTTGTTTGTGTTTCGTCCTCTACCTTTTTAATTAGAACAGCTAATTCGGTTTCTCGTTTAGTAATTTGGTCTGCCAAGTCTTTAAGACTTCCATTTATTGTTGCTAATTCTCCATTAAGAGTTCGGTTTTCCGACATTTTATTTCGAGCAATTTGATTGGGCTCATTTTGATAATAAATTTCATCATTTCTATTTCTCCGTGCTACCCTCACATAGTTTCTGCTAATAATTCCTTTATTTGAAGCTATGGTTTGCTCTTTTGTTTCTTTGTCATTTTCAAGTGGTTGCTTTTTCTCAATTAACTTGGCATATTGTGGGTCAGTTGAAAATATTGATTGCTTCTTTGTCATTAATTCATTATCAATGCCTTTTAGTTGGTCGTTAAATTTCTGGATATCGTCTTTAAAAGTTTTGTCGAAATTGTCAATGTCGTTTTGATTTTGTTCTGTCATTTCTTTTGCTATTCTATTTTCAAATAACCTAAGTTCAAGTGGTTTGGATATTGAAATAGCAAGGACTAAGGCTATTAATAACCGAGGTAAAGCCATCCAGAATTCCTCTTTGAATTTTCCTGTTTTTTTAATGCTTGAAACAATATAGCGGTCGAGATTGAAAATTATAACTGCCCAAAAACAGCCAAATGCAATGGATACAGCAATGTTATTAAAAACAAAATAAATTGCATAACCACCTGAAACTGCCGCCATCATTGCAGTAAGGAAAATTGTTGCACCGATACCGATAAACTTTACCCTTTCAGTTGGACATTTTTGTACTATATCTTTATTTGCTCCCGAACAAATGATTAAGAAGTCACTTACTGTCATTTAGCTTAATTTTTGTTTTATTGTTTGCAGGATTTGTTCAAAGGCATTTGAAATATTTGGAACTCTTGCATGATATTTAGGTTTTATCTCCTTCACTTCTTTTGATGCTTCTACAAATTGTAAAGTAGAAGATTGAAGCAAACTTGTATCGAGATGTACAGAAATATTTATATCGGGTTTTCCTATTCTTAAATTTGATAGTTGAGTATGATGTGTAAACTGTGGGGCAGGAATAAAAAGTGATTGAATTTGTGGCGTTGGAAAGACTTTTATGTAGACTGTTTGTACAATCTCACCAAAATGCCCAATGGCTTTCAGAGTATAAGAAGTATTTTTTTCAGGTTGTACCTTTATTTCTGTCACACTTGTTACATCACCAATTCCGTTATCAAGTAATACGGTATGAGTTTTTTTATCAACGCTCCAGCTTAGTGTAACAGGAATGCCATCAACGATAATACTATTGTCTGCTGTAAAGTTTAAAATTGTAGGCGGAAGCATTAAACCTTTGATAGCATTTATCCACTGTCTATAACTTAACCGTAAGTTTGGATTACTATAACCTCTATTAATTGTGTCCGCAAATGCTCTATTTAATTCTGAGGGAATTTGTGTATTGAGTTTGTCAATATACCAATCATACATACCTGTTAATTCTGTTCTGAAATTGGCGTTTGTTTTATCAATATCGGGCCACTTGTGCTTTTTGAAATAATCCTGCATTTCTTTTCTGCCACGGATTTTTAAAAAGAAAAGCGGATGAAAATTAAACAACATGAAATGAATACCAATTGCGACCGCCCATGTATCGGTATTCAAATCCACTTTTATTATTGGCGAATTGTTCCTTAAAAGTTGTTCTTGAATTTCAGGAGCTAACCATTCTCCTGGTTTACCAAAAGTTTCAGGGTTATCATTAACCGCTCCACCTTCATAATCTATCAAACATAATTGCCCGTCTTTTTCGTTTACGAAAAAGTTTTTTGGATTGAGGTCGGCATATATAAATTTCATCGTTCCAAGATGGGCAAATCCTTCTGCAAGGTCATAAGCCATTTTTAAACGATGGTCAATAGGTAAATTATAAAAATTATTTCTTAATTCTTTTCGCTTTATTAAATCTTCTTCATTAAAAATATTTCCAAATAGAAGCCACTTGTTTTTTCTTAATAAATTTGCAGAATACCCGACCACTTTATTTCCGTTTAGTATCCCCTCATAACTGAATTGCGGTAATGCTGCAAGTGCATTTACTTGCCCAACTGGCTTTTCATTTTTTTGTTTGAGAAATTTATTGTGAATGATGATTTGTTCCTGTAGCTTTTTAATTGTCTCATATCCACGTTTTGCACTACCAGAACCATCATCAATAAATATTTTTAAAACTTGAGGTGTTCGTAATGCTACTCCATTTATTGAGTTGCAGAAATACACTTCTCCAAATGCTCCGCTATCAAAGGGTTTATCTTCAATATCAATAGCATTTACAGAATTAAATTCAGGATTTAATTCGCTGCTTTTATATTTCGTTACCTGAATTGTTTTCATTTTTTTTCCAATTTATCTCGTTCTGATAGTTTAATGTTTTTGAGGTTATTAAAATTCCAATTGTTGCATCATCGTCAAGTGTTGGCTTTAGTTCTTCTAAATATTGAACTGCAATTTGTTCTAAACTTTCCTTTAAATATGCTGGGTTGGTTTTAAAAAAGCGTTGCAAATGTTCAAAGAATTTTAGCATTGAAGTTTCATACTTTACCCAAATTCCTTTATCATTTTTTCCTGCTTTCAATTGGTCTTCAGAATATACTCCATCAGTGCAAATCATAAAAATGTCCCCAAATTCATCATCCTTTTCGATTTCAATAATAGAGGGAATACATTCTTTCAAGTCAGTGTTGTTAGAAATGAGTTTATATAGTGCTTCTTTTCCGTCTTCTGGTATTGTATGTGGGTTTAAAATATTTACTGCGTTCCATGGAAATAAATATGATGTTGGAAATACATTGAAATTTCCCCGTATGTGCCAAATAGCTCCGTTTCCAACGTAGGCTATTTTTATTTTATTCTCAACCTCAATTATGCTTATTGCTGTTGTTCCAAATAAATTATCCTCTTTTCTTTCTTCCTCTGTTATATTTTCATTTGCAAAATCAATTAGTTTTTGTTTTGCATTTATAAAAAGTTCAGACGAGTTAAATGCTGAAATATTTTCTGCTTTTTTAACTGCATTTATAAAAAAATCTACAACTCTCTCTGACGATGACTTTGGATACTTGTATGACCCCAAACCATCAGCAATAAACATTGCTCCAAAATCAGAAGTTATAAATTCCCCTTTACTGTCTTGGTTCTCGGATTTATTTGTATTAGTTGCAGTAGCAATAATTGATTTCTCGTAAGTGTCATTATTCATTGCTAAATTTTCTTTTTGCAGACATGGATGAAATAAAGAATTGACGAAGGTCTCCTTCACCATAAACAGTTTTATAAAGATTTGCAGCACTTGCAATGTCAGCTAAAACTGTTTTAGCTTCTTTAATTTCCGTTTCTCCTACTTTACTTCTTTCTGTAAAAAGACAGCTACAAAGCATTACTTTATCATTTTGTTTTAACCTGTCTGAAACACTTTTAGTTAAGTCGGGAACTTGGCACAAGCCATCGGACATAACTATTATTCTTACATCATGTGGTATGCTGCTGGCTTCTGGGCTATTTAAAAACTGTGTTGCTAATTGCTCCGCCACTTCTAATGCACCGCCAATGTACGTTCCACCACCATGCCCATTCATAGGGTTATAGTCTGCAAAGTCATCAACTTTTGTAAGTTCAATATTTGGTGTATGTATTGTTGCATTATTGTCAAACGTTATGACTGCAATAGAAAAATTATTGGCTATTGAACTTCCTTTAAAGTAGCCTAAAAATTCTCTAACTGCTCGGTTCACATTGTCTGCAAGTGAAATATTTCCGTCTCCAATAGCTGCCATTGAACCGCTGCCGTCTAAAACTAAAATACCAAGTTGATGAAATGTCCTGCTTTCGGTTACTTCACCGATGTCTTCGATTTGTGTCATATGAAAGTTGATTTGTTTTTATAATTGGGTGGAGGGTAGGCATGGGGCGTTGGGGCAAAAACAAATGTGCTGCAATCGTGTGTCGGCTTATGTGTGTTGGCTTTGCAGCTCTTTTGTTTTTGCGAAGCGTTGGCTTGAATTGTCATGTCGGTTGTTTTGGTCTGCTTAAAGTTACGAACTGTCGCCATAGCATGACG
>DEHT01000009.1:0-36291 GCA_002352045.1 Chitinophagaceae bacterium UBA2793
TCGATAATATCGAGACCGGGATTGGTGGGTGTTTCCACAAAAATCATTTTAGTATTGGGTTTTATGGCGGCTTCCCATTCTTCGGCTGAAGCAGTAGCTGCTACGTAGCTGTATTCAATACCAAAGCCCGGTAAATATTTTTTAATGGCTGTATGTGTGCTTCCAAATATAGAACTGCAAGCCAGCAGGTGATCGCCTTGTTTGAGTAATGCCATAAAAGAACCAAACACGGCACTCATGCCGGAAGCCGTTGCAAAACCTGCTTCTGCTCCTTCCAGCACAACCATTTTATCGGTAAATTCCTGCACAGTAGGATTTATAAAACGGGTATAAATATTTGCCTGTCTTTCATCGGAAAAGGTTGCCCGCATTTCTTCGGCATCGTTGTAACAAAAACTACTGGTTAAAAACATGGGCGTAGAATGTTCCATTTGTGCCGTTCTTTCGGTTTGAATGCGGATGGCTTTAGTGATGGGATGCAAAGACATATTTTGATTTTTAATTTATGGAAGATGGTTTAAAATTTCTGCACAAATATTTTGTAACTCTTAATTTGATGCTGCACAAATTTACCATCTCTAATTCGTAATTTGCACAGTAATAAAAATGACAAAAAAATATTCATCTCCATCAGCCTTTATTTTAGAACAGGGAGCAGAATTGCCCGAATTAGATATTAGCTATACAACCTATGGCGAAATAAACGCAGCCGGTTCAAATGTGGTATGGATTTGCCATGCCCTTACAGCCAATTCAAATGTACAGGAATGGTGGCCGGGCATGGTGGGCAATGGATGTACAATAGATACCAACAAATATTTTGTGGTATGTGCCAACATAGTTGGCTCCTGCTATGGCAGCAGTGGACCATTGAGTATTGATAGTAAAACGGGCGTACCTTATTTCAGTAGCTTTCCAAATGTGAGTATTAGAGATATGGTGAGGGCGCATATTTTACTTCGCCAACATTTAGGGATTGAAAAAATTTTTTTACTCATTGGCGGAAGCATGGGCGGTTATCAATGCCTTGAATGGGCATTGATGGAAAATGAAAGAATAGAAAATTTATTTTTATTAGCCACATCGCCCTGCGAAAGTGCATGGGGAATAGCGGTACACACCGCACAACGTATGGCTTTAACCGCCGACCCTACCTGGCATTTGCACAAAGAAGATGCAGGAAAGAATGGCATCAAAGCGGCCAGGGCCATTGGTATGCTCACTTACCGCAATTACGGAATAATGGTAAAAACTCAAATGGATTCCGACACCGAAAAGTTAGATAAATTTAAAGCGAGTTCTTATATACAATACCAGGGAGAAAAATTAGCGGCACGCTTTAATGCGTATAGTTATTGGTTGCTCACAAAAGCAATGGATAGCCATCAATTATCGAGAGGAAGAAATAAAACCATGCAGGAGCTATTAAATTCCATTCAACAAAAAACATTGATTATAGGAATTAGCAGTGATATATTATGCCCGCTTGCCGAACAAAAATTAATGGCATCCCTAATGCCGCAATCAACTTTAGTGGAAATTGATTCGGAGTATGGACATGATGGCTTTTTAGTGGAAGTAGAAAAAATTTCAGCAGTACTTACCAAATGGCTTATGTAAAATATTGGCTAATTAAAGTAAGCCAATTAATATTTTACCACTCCAAATAATTACAAGCACTCCCAGTAAAATCATAGCTGTTTTGCGAGGCAGTTTACCCGAAAGCCTTGCCGCTATAGGTGCTGCAAGAACACTTCCAAATATCAAGGCAATAATTACTTTCCAATGAGACACACCCATCATCATAAAGAAACTTAATGCACTGGCAAGCGTTACAAAAAACTCAGTAAGGCTAACAGATCCAATAACATATTTTGGGCTTCTGCCGGTTGATATTAAAGTAGTGGTAACAATTGGGCCCCATCCGCCGCCACCTACCGAATCTAAAAAACCACCGGCTCCTGCCAATGCAGCATGATGTTTAAAGTTTTTCTTTTGTTGCTGTTTTCGCAGTGCAATGATGATAATTTTTACACCCAAAAAAATAGTATAGCAAGCCAGCAATGGCCTCAACCAATTTGCATAAATATCTCCATATACTGATAACAATACCGCTCCTGCTACTGCACCAATCACTCCGGGTATCACCAATGCTTTAAACAATTTCTTGTTTACATTGCCAAATTTATAATGGCTGTACCCACTGGCTCCACTTGCAAAAACTTCGGCAGTATGTATGCTGCCACTAATTGCAGGAACACTTGCCCCTGTTGACAAAAGAATGGAAGCACTGGTAAGTCCATAACCCATCCCCAGGGCACCATCTACCAACTGGGCCATAAAACCGGCCAGTATCATAATTAAAAAATTGGTATCTACTGCATCATACGCATACCCGATACCTGTGCCTATTTCTTCAAAGGAATAATAAGAAAAAATAAATGTGCTCAATAAAGTAAGTGCAAATAATACCAGCAATACTACCATCACACGGTTCCAATATTTTTCTCCCGGCAAACTATCATTTTGTACTACAGGCTGTAAAGAAATATTTTGTTGCTCCAATGATGCAGCAATGGTTTCTGTTGACATTGCTTTGTTTGATTCATTATGTTTTACCATTTTACTCACCGGCAATAGTATTTGTAATCATACAAGCCCCTACGGTTACATTACTTGTTTCGTCAATTAAAATAGCCGAACCGGATGCACGCAAATGAGCATAATCATCAAACATAACAGGAGAGGCCGTTTTAATACTTGCTTTTACAATATCGTTCAACTGCACTTTTTCAGGCAAAGCCAGTTGTTCCAGGCTATTCACATCCAGTTTGTATTCAATATTTTTTATTACGGCTTTTACTATTTTATTATTGAGTTGAAGTAAATATTTGTTGCCGGGTTGTAAGGCTTTATTATCCATCCAACAAAGAAATACTTCTAACTCGTTGCTCAACTTTGGAAGCGAAGCTGTAGGAACAATCATATCGCCTCTACTCACATCAATATCATCCGTTAAATGTAAAATGCCACTTTGTGGCGCAAAAGCTTCATCCACCTGCTTTCCATTTACTTCAATAGCACTTAGTGTAGTACTGATACCTGCCGGTAAAATGGTAACTGCTTCTCCTTTTTTATAAATGCCCGATATAATTTTTCCTGCATATCCACGGTAATCGTGCAGCTCATTTGTTTGCGGGCGAATTACATACTGTACCGGAAAGCGGCCTTCGGTAAGATTGATGTCTTTCTCCAATTTTATTGTTTCCAAATAATTCAATAACGGGCTTCCACTGTACCATTGCAGGTTTATAGATGGCTCTACTATATTGTCTCCATTTATTGCACAAATTGGAATATAGTTAACATCTTTAAGTCCTATGGAGGTAGCCAGTTTTGCAAAGTCAATCACAATATTGTTGTACACATCCTGCGAGTAATTAACCAAATCCATTTTATTTACAGCCACTACTACATGTGGAATTTTTAGTAGCGATGCAATTAAACTATGCCTTTTGGTTTGTTCTACTACACCGTTTCTGGCATCCACTAAAATTATTACCAGGTCGCTATTACTTGCGCCTGTAACCATATTTCGGGTGTATTGAATATGGCCCGGAGCATCGGCAATGATGAACTTTCTTTTAGGAGTAGTAAAATATTTATACGCCACATCAATGGTGATACCCTGTTCTCTTTCGGCACGCAATCCATCGGTGAGCAAAGCCAGGTCAATATCACCGGAGGTTTTGTTTTTTGTTTGTTTTTCTATGGCTTCTAATTGATCCAGCATTATTGACTTGCTGTCGTACAGCAAGCGGCCTATCAATGTACTTTTTCCATCATCCACACTTCCGGCAGTTATAAATCTTAATAAGTCCATATTATAATTTTCTAATTTCAATTATCAATTAAAAGTATCCGTTCTTCTTTCGGTCTTCCATGGCAGCTTCACTTACTTTATCATCAATTCTTGTTTCGCCACGCTCGCTGGTTTTAGTGGTTATTATTTCGTGAATGATGTCTTCTACTTGCGAAGCATTAGACTCTACAGCAGCAGTGCAGGTCATATCGCCTACCGTTCTGTAACGCACTCTTTTTACCGAAATCTTATCGCCGGGTTCTATTTGTATAAAATTTGAAGTGGCTACCAACTGCCCTTCATGCTCCAGCACTTCTCTCTCGTGAGAGAAATAAATGGATGGCAGTTCTATTTTTTCTCTGCGGATATAATTCCAAATGTCCAGCTCTGTCCAGTTGCTAATGGGAAACACCCTTACATTTTCTCCTTTATGAATTTTTCCATTGTAAATGTTCCAAAGTTCGGGGCGTTGCAATTTTGGATCCCATTGGCCAAACTCATCTCTCACCGAAAAAATTCTTTCTTTTGCTCTTGCCTTTTCTTCATCTCTACGGGCACCGCCGATACAGGCATCAAACTCAAACTCTTCAATGGTATCCAATAGTGTGAAGGTTTGCAATGCATTTCTACTGGCAAATTTTCCTTTAGGCTCCGTAAGCGCTCTTTGTTGAATTGTATCTTCTACTTTTCTTACAATGAGTTTTTCTCCAATTTTTTCGGCTAAGGCATCTCTAAAGTTTAGTGCTTCTTCAAAATTGTGGCCGGTATCAATATGTACCAATGGAAAAGGTAATTTGCCCGGCCGGAACGCTTTTAACGCAAGATGTACCAGCACAATTGAATCTTTGCCGCCACTAAAAAGCAAGGCAGGTTTTTCAAATTGTGCTGCTACTTCCCTAAAGATGTGGATTGATTCAGACTCTAACTGGTCAAGATAATCCAATCGGTAATTGTTCATACAAAACAGTTTCTTTTTTTATAACTACGATGTGCTGTGTAAGCCACATTCTTTTTTATTGGCGTCTTCCCACCACCAACGACCGGCTCTAAAATCTTCCCCGGACTTTATAGCTCTTGTGCATGGTGCACAACCAATGCTAACAAAGCCTTTATCGTGTAGTGGATTATATGGAATGTTATTTGCACTTACATACTCTTTCACTTCTTCTGAACTCCAGTGCAGTAGCGGGTGGAATTTTATAATTTGATTTACTTCATCCCATTCCAATTTCGGCAAATGATTTCTTGCATCAGAATGTTGAGCTCGCAGGCCGGTAACCCACACAGATTTTCCTTGCAATGCTCTTTGCAGCGGCTCTACTTTTCTTATATAGCAACATTGCTTTCTAAGTTCAACCGATTGGTAAAAAGCATTAGGCCCATTGTCTTCTACAAATTTTTCCAATGGACTATGCTGAGGGTAATATGCTTTTATATGAGTATGATACCTTTCGTTGGTACTATTCCAAACAGCATAAGTTTCAGCAAAAAGCCTTCCGGTATCTAATGTAAAAATTTCTATGGCAATGTTGTTTTGAAGTATATCATGTGTTATCACCTGGTCTTCATAACTAAGGCTTGAACTAAAAGTTACTTCCCCGGCAAACCTGGCAGATAAATACTTAAGTGCATCTATAGTACTTAGTCCACTAATTTTGTGGATTAAATCGTTCAACAATTCAGTACCGGGTTTTTGCATATTTTTTTATTCCATATTAAAAAAGGGAAACACTCGAAACATTACCCTACTAAAACAGTAGATTTTGCAAATATAGGCCTTCGGGGCCTAATGAAGGGTGATAAATTTGTAGAACATTTACGACGTTCAACATGATTATCGTCATGTGCTCTATTAATTTGATAGACTAATAAATAGCAGTTTATAATAATTTATCCGGCCTTTCCTTATTAAAAATTTCGAAATACCTACATTTGCCTTCAATGATATCTCAAAAAACTAAATATGGATTAAAAGCCCTTGGTTACCTGGCAGCCTTGTATGGCAAGGGCCCTGTATTGATTGCTGAAATTGCACAAAAGAAAAAAATTCCCATAAAATTTTTGGAAACCATATTGCTGCAACTAAAGCAAAACCAAATATTAGACAGTAAAAAGGGAAAAGGAGGCGGCTACTTTTTAATGAGTAGCCCAAAGAAAACTTCTTTGGCTGCTGTTTATAGAATTATTGAGGGGCCAATTGCTATGCTGCCCTGCGTGAGTCTTAATTTTTATCAAAGGTGTAAAGACTGTAACGAAAAACATTGCGGATTGAATAAAATATTAATTCAAACCAGGGATGCTAATTTGAAAATATTGGAGAAAAAAACCATTTACGATCTTATAGATGAATAAACCTGCTTAGCTTGATGAAGCCCGTTTCACCGAAATCTTTCCAAACCTGTTTTTCACTTCATCAATTGCTTTATACAAGTCCTGCTTTTTTTCGGAATTGCTAAACAAGTTGGTTTGAATGGCATCGTTGGTAAGTTCGGTCAGGCGTACACCTAATAAACGAATGGGCGTGCCTTTTTTATACAATTTAGAAAACAGTGCCTTTACTACAGGAATTATTTCATCGTCGGATTTTGTAATAGGAATGGTAGTTTGCCTGCTGGTAGTTTCAAAATTGGGGTAACGAATTTTAACGGCCACACATCCTGCGAGCTTTTCATCGGTTCTTAATTCAAAACAAATTTTTTCGGTTAGCCTCACCAATTCGGCCTTTATAAAAACGGGGTCGGTAATATTATCCATATAAGTGGTTTCACTCGATATAGATTTTGCTTCATGATAAGAGCTTACTTCCCGCTCATGTATGCCCTGGCTTTTAATCCAAAGATCGGCTCCCCATTTTCCCAAACTATCTTCCAGTACTTGAGCTCCTGTTATAAAAATATCATTAATGGTTCTAATGCCCATTGAATGTAAAATTTTTTCGGTTTGTCCGCCCACACCCGGAATATCACCAACGGGCAATGGCGAAAGAAAATCTTTTTCTTTTCCAAACGGTATTTGTAAATAGCCATTGGGCTTGGCTTTGGTTGTGGCAATTTTGGCCATCATTTTATTGGCAGCCAATCCAAATGAAATGGGCAGACCCGTTTCTTCCATAATTTGATTTCGCAACTCAACTGTCCATTGCAATGGATTAAAGTACTTATCCATTCCCGTTAGGTCAATATAAAATTCATCAACCGATGCCTTTTCAAAAATGGGAGCCTTTGCAGCAATAATATTGGTAACCCATCGGGAATAGCGGCTGTACTCGCTATAACTTCCTTTTAAAAAAATTCCTTGCGGACAAAGCAACATTGCTTTTTTGGAAGGCATACCGGAATGCACAGCAAACTTTCTTGCCTCATAACTGCAGGTAGAAACCACGCCTCTTTCTTTGCCACCTACAATTACGGGCTTACCCTTTAAAGCAGGATTGTTCAATATTTCTACTGAAACAAAAAAAGAATCGAGATCGAAATGTGCAATAATGCGTGGCATAATTACCTGGCTCCCGGCGGGCAATGTTGTTTTAAGAAGTTACTATACAAATCTGATAAATGTTGCTGTGTTCCTGCTCCTTCGTTAATGCTGTGCGAACGATTGGGATAAGCCATCATTTGAAATTGTTTGCCATTTTTTATTAGTTCATTTATCAAAACTTCTGCATTGCTGTAATGAACATTATCATCACCTGTGCCGTGGATGTACAATAAATTCCCTTTTAAATTTTTGGCATAAGTAATAGGCGAACCATTTACAAAATCTTTTAAATTTTCCTGTGGCAGACCCATGTATCTTTCCTGATAAATATTATCGTAAAACAATTGGTTGCCCACTGCTGCAATGGCAATGCCTGTTTGGAAAATTTCAGGATAGCGAAACAACAAATGCAAGGTTGAGGATCCGCCGCCGCTCCAACCCCACACAGCCACCCGGCTTTTATCCATATAGCTTTGTTGCTCTAATAATTTTTTCATGCCCATTGCCATATCTCTAATATTTACATCTCCAATTTTGCGGTAAATAGCTTTACGCCAGGCGGCTCCTTTTAAAGAGGGCGTACCCCTGTTATCAATGCCAACCTGCACGTATCCATCGGCCGGCATATCGCCATTATATAAAAAATTGGATTGACCCTGGTAAGAATCATCCGTAACCGTACTGGCCGGTTCTCCGTAAACATAGAGTACAACCGGATACTTTTTATTAGGATCAAAATTGGCGGGTTTATTAATCCATGCATCCAATTCAATATTGTCTTCTGTTTTAATTTTTACATACTCTACATTTACCGAAGCGTCGGTTGTAATATTTTTTTCTACACTTTTTGAAGATTGTAATGCTTTGTGGTCGGGCAACGAAACCCATTCTGTAACATAGGGTGTTTTATGATTACTGAAGGTATGCCTTGCTAATTTAGCACCTGGAGATACCTGGTAAGTATGTGTACCTTTTAAATTTGCAGGCGATACCATTTCGGGTTCCTCTTTTGGATTATTAAGCCTTACCCTGTACATATACAATTGAGTGGCATTGGCAGGTGATGCAGTAAAATAAACATAGTTATTGGTTTCATCCACTGCTAAAATTTTTCCTATATCATAGCTGCCTTTTGTAATAAGTGTAACCGTTTTGCCATCTCTGCTAATGCGATAAATATTGCGCCAGCCATCTTTTTCGCTCACCCATAAAAACTCCTGCCCTTTGTTTACCCAGGTAAATCCGCCCGGGTCTCCACCGGGTTCCGAAGAATTTAAATCAACCCATGCATCATCATTTTCTGCCCAAAAAGTTGTAGTGTTGCCATCGCTGGTACGGCAATACATCAGTCGGCTTTCCTGTTGTTTACGGTCGAGCTGCTGCACTATTAATTCACCGGTGCTGCTCCATTCCATTCTTGTAATATAATGTTGTTGTGGATCGCCTTCTATTTTCATCCATCGTATTGCACCTCCATTAATAGTGATAACGCCAATTTTTGCTGGCGAAGGAGCTTCGCCAACTTTGGGATATTCTACCGGTATGGGTTGAGAGTAATTGGAATCGGTAGTATTGAGCATATAATAATCTTTTATTTTATTGGCATCTATTTGCCAAAATGCAATCTGCCTGCTATCTGGGCTCCATCTAAAACCATCCCGGCAACCAAATTCTTCTTCATAAACCCAATCAAATGTTCCATTAATTAATTTTCTGCTACCATCGGAGGTGAGCTTTCTTACTAAATGATTGCCCAAATTTTCCACATACAAATTGTTACCACTTACATAGGCTACATTTTTATTATCGGGAGAAAACTTTGCAAACATCAACGACTGAGAAGGCAGCCCATCTCCTAATTTTTTCAATTGTTTGTCGGCTACATTCAACACCCAATAATCGCCACGGGTATTGTATCGCCACACTTTTGCAGTTTTGGCAAATAATAAAATTTTACTTCTGTCGGCACTGTATTGAAAGCTTTGAACTGTTAATGGACTACTACTACCCGCAGGCACTAGGGCCGTTTTAGCCACAATGATGGTTTCTTTTTCGGTTTTTGGATCTACCAACACTATCCCATCGGCAGTAATTTTGTAATATGATAGGCCATCGGCAGCCCACACAATAGCCCTATTTTGAGCAACAGCATTTGTAGCAAAAAAAATAATTACTACAATCAACCATTTTTTTAATTGGAACATAGAAAATAATTTGAGCCTTAAAATTAATGAATTTACATGGCGCAATCTACCCCGCTTTTGTTAAAGCAAAGTTTATGCAAACAATATTATTTTTGCATAAATGACACAGGCAGAAAAATTAAGGCTCGACAAATATCTTTGGTCTATTCGGCTTTATAAAACCCGCAGCCAGGCGGCAGAAGCCTGTGAAAAAGGAAAAGTAAAGTACCAGGGCAATTCCTGCAAGGCTTCTAAAACCGTTGCTGTAGACGATGAATACGAGGTGAAAACCGAAGCTAAAAAATGGCTTATAAAAGTAACCGGCCTTTTGCATACTCGTGTACAATACAGCGAAGCCATTCAACATTATTTAGACATTACTCCGGCAGAAGAAATAGAGAGAATAAAATTTGAAGCAAGCGCATTCCATACCGGCAAGCGCCTCAGCAAAGTGGGCCGCCCAACTAAAAAACAAAAAAGAGATATTGATCGATTTATGGAGAATGAATAGTTGGTTGGTTGAAAAGTTGATTGGTTGATTGGTTGAATAAAAATTTTGAAATTCTAAAATGAAAATTGATATACTTACGGTTGTTCCTGGTTTATTGGAGTCGCCTTTTACGCATAGCATTTTAAAGCGTGCAAAGGAAAAAAATTTGTTGCAGGTAAATATTATTAACCTGAGAGATTATACTACTTATGCCCGTGCACAGGTAGATGATTATCCCTTTGGTGGAGGCGCTGGTATGGTAATGATGGTAGAACCATTGGTGAACGCCATTGAAGCATTGCAAAAAAACACCGCTTACGACGAGGTAATTTATTTAACCCCTGATGGTAATACTTTGAATCAATCAATGGCCAATAAACTGTCTTTGAAAAATAATTTGTTAATGATATGTGGCCATTACAAAGGAATTGATCAAAGAGTGAGAGACCATTTTATTACTATGGAGATTTCAATTGGCGATTACGTACTAAGTGGTGGCGAATTGGCGGCAGCAGTGCTTACCGATGCTATTGGAAGATTAATTCCCGGAGTGTTGAATGATGAAACATCGGCACTCAGCGATTCTTTCCAGGATAATTTGCTGGCACCACCTGTTTATACAAGGCCCGAAATTTTTAGAGGTTGGAAAGTGCCGGATGTTTTAATGAGTGGCAACCATAAGTTAATAGACGAATGGAGGCACGAACAGGCAATACAACACACTAAAGAAAGAAGACCTGATATTTTAAAGTAGATGATTCACAAAGGAACAGCCTGCAAAACGCAGGCTGTTCTTTTATTTAAAGTATTATTATTGTCCGACTAAAAAACTTCAAATTGGGCTAAAGCCCATAAACGGTGCTGGTTTCAATAGCCCTTGGCTTAAGCCAAGGGCTATTGATTCAAATCCTCACCCAGTGGGCTTTAGCCCAACTTNNACTTAGTCGGACAATAGTATTAAAGTATGTAAATTTTATGGTTTAAAAATACTTTCGTCAACGGCTGCATTCGCTGTTATTTTACTAAAACTAACAGCTCCCTGAATATTTGAATCAATGGTATGAGGGAACCAAAAACCCTCAGCAGTTTGTTTAAAATCTTTAAAGCTTGAAATAATTTCGGTAAGGGTACCTCCAATATCTCTTTTACTTACTTGTTTTACTTTGAATGAAGTTTTTTCATCAATAAAAGTAAAGCTTTCTTCACCTGCCGGATTAATCACTTTTAATTTAAATGCAGGGGCGCCATCTACTTCTTCTTTACCGGCGTATTCAATTTTATAGCCTAATTCCTTTGCATGAAGTAGTTTATCGGTTAGGTCCATTTGCTCTTTACCGGATTTAAATTCTGTTTCTGTCATTTCTACCGGATCTGTATCACCGTTAAATGGAAAAAACCGCCAGGCCTTAGTTGTATTCATAACCTGGTAACCGGTTGTACCCATTACATCAATATCCATTCTCATTCCTTTTTTATTGAGTGTAGTTATTGTAATGGGAATATCCATACCCTGGGCATTAATTGAACCTTCCATTTTTACCGTATTGATAGCGTTCAATTTTTCGGCTCCGCCCATGGCGGCTACATATTTTGCAATAACCTCATCGGCTGTTTGTGCATTCACATTCAAAGCAAGCATACAAATTAATGCGGCAATAATTGTTTTAAGAGTTTTCATTTTATTTTACTTTTATCGTTTAATATTTAAAAATATTTATTAGCAAGATATGCAAATTAAANNCCAAGTAGTAATTACCATTTGCCTTTATAATTTTACCATTTAAATTACAGAATGAAACATCAACCTTCGGGCTTTAGCATCACAGGAAATATAGTAGCCATTCAGCAAAGAAAAATTTTTATAGGTACCGTTGCCGTTGAAGATGGTATTATTAAAAAGATAACCTGCTTGTCGGAAAATATAGATAGCAGCCTGCCCTTTATAATACCCGGTTTCATTGATAGCCATGTGCATGTGGAGAGCAGTATGTTGGTGCCTGCAGAGTTTGCAAAATTAGCCGTGGTACATGGTACTACGGGCACCATTAGCGATCCGCATGANNTTGAAAATGGGAAGACTGTTCCATTTAAATTTCATTTTGGTGCGCCAAGCTGTGTGCCTGCCACAATTTTTGAAACAGCAGGAGCCCAATTAAATGCAGCAGATGTAGATACGCTTTTGGCAATGCCCGAAATAAAATACCTGAGCGAAATGATGAATTTTCCAGGAGTATTAAATGCCGATGAAGAAGTGATGCAAAAAATTGCCTCAGCAAAAAAATACGATAAGCCTGTGGATGGGCATGCGCCGGGTTTAAGAGGTGTTACTGCCAAAAAATATATTGATGCAGGCATTAGTACCGACCATGAATGTTTTACAGCCGAAGAAGCCACGGACAAATTAGGCTTTGGCATGAAAATATTAATAAGAGAAGGGAGTGCTGCAAAAAACTTTGAAGCTCTAATTGATTTAATGCACAGTCATTATGAAAACATGATGTTTTGTAGTGATGATAAACACCCCGACAGCCTGTTGGTGAATCATATCAACCAATTATGCAAAAGAGCTGTTGCCAAAGGCATTGATGTGTTTAAAGTATTACAGGTTGCTTGCATCAACCCTGTATTGCATTACAATATGGATAATGGCATTTTAAGAGAAAACGATGCGGCTGATTTTGTTTTATTAAAAGATCTTAAAAATTTTGAAGTGTTGCAAACCTATATCAATGGAAAATTGGTAGCAGAAAATGGAAAATCATTTATAGAAACTAAACCGGCAATTGCCATTAATCAATTCAATTGCAATCTTAAAAAACCGGAAGATTTTAAAGTGATAGCCCAGCCCGGCAACGAATGGGTAGATGTGATAGAAGCATTGGAAGGGCAGCTTATTACTAATCATTTAAAAGAAAAAGCATTCATCCAAAATGAAGAAATAATAAGCGATGTAAATAGGGATATTTTAAAAATAATAGTGGTTAACCGCTATAATAATGCACCGATATCAAAAGCATTCATTAAAAATATTGGCCTTACACAAGGCGCATTGGCTTCTTCGGTTGCCCACGACAGTCATAATATAGTAGCCGTAGGGGTTGATGACGAAAGTATTTGCAAAGCAGTAAACCTAATTATTAAAGAACAGGGTGGCATAAGTGCAATAAGCAAAACCGAAGAAAAGATTTTGGGTTTACCCGTTGCAGGATTAATGAGTACAAAGGACGGGTACAAAGTGGCAGCGGCATATACTGCCATTGATCAATTTGTAAAAAAAGAATTGGGTAGTCCATTATCGGCACCTTTTATGACCCTTTCATTTATGGCGTTATTGGTAATACCCCATTTAAAACTGAGCGATAAGGGTTTGTTTAATGGTGATAGTTTTTCCTTTATCAATCATGCATAAAAAAAGGCAGTCTTTACAGCTGCCGTTATATTTTAAAAAATTAATTTTCGCCTTACTTCGCTTCTACTTTTGCCGAAACAACTGCAATAGCTACGCTATCGGTTCCCTTTGCAACAAACAGTTTTGTTTTGAATGATTTGCTTTGTCCGGGCGCAATTACTTCATAAATGGTTTCCCTGTCTTCTTCCAACAGCACACCCGTTTTGCTGTAAAAACTAATTTTAAGATCTACGTCTTTAAAGCTGGCCATTTTAGCGTTGTTGGTTACCTTTCCTTTCACCACTCTTTGCCCAATTAAATTTTTTTTGTCGGATACGGTTGCACTAATAAATTTTGCCGGGGTTTTCTTTTCCTGTTCTTCAAGCGAAACTTTAGTGTCTTCATACTTATTGGCCATATCCTTTTCATTGCTTGCTTCATCCCCACATGCCATTAGTGCCAAAAACAAAACTACTACCGCAGAAAATATTTTTTTCATGTTGCTTAATTAAAGTGTAACCAAAAATAAGGGTGCTCCTGTAATTTATTATAGATTTGTGCCCGGTTACAAAAAAATTAACAATAACAGTATTGCTGTTTTATCCAAAGTTTAAAAAAAATGGTACACAATCTTAGCAAAGAACATTCATTAGTTAGCAATTGGGTAAGCGAATTAAGAAACGTAGAGGTACAAAATGATCGTTTGCGATTTCGCCGAAACTTAGAACGTATTGCAGAAGTGATAGGCTATGAAATAAGCAAACAATTAGAGTGGGAAATTAGTTCCATTACAACGCCTATGGGAATTGCAGATTGTAAAGTATTAAAAAGCCAGCCTGTGCTGGCAACTATTTTAAGAGCCGGATTGGCAATGCACAATGGCTTGCTTAATTTTTTTGACCATGGCGATAATGCATTTTTAAGTGCATACCGTAAGCACAACCCCGATGGCAGTTTTGATATTAGTATGGAATACATGAGTTGCCCGGAGTTGGATGGCAGGGTGGTAATTATTAGCGACCCAATGCTGGCAACCGGTGCTTCTTTGGTAAAATCTATTCAGTTTTTAAAAGCCGAAGGCGACATTAAAGCCATTCATATTGCTTGTGCCATTGCTTGTACCGTAGGTATTGAGTATGTTTTGCGAGAAGAGCCCAAAGCCACTATTTGGTGTGGAGATATTGATGATGAGCTTACCGCAAAAGGTTATATAGTACCCGGCTTAGGCGATGCAGGCGATTTGGCTTTTGGTGCTAAAATGCAGAGCTAAGCCTTCGATTGGTAATTTTTCGTTATACATCTGAGTATATCTGCTCATTTTTTCAAAATATGGCCAAATGGGTGCAGCAATTAACCCCATTTGCTTATCTTTAATTTTCTAGACTTACTAAAGAAATGAGAAAACTCCTCCTATTTGGTTTTGTTGTTGCACTAGCTTTTAAGGCTAAGGCTCAAGACCCACATTTTTCGCAATTTTTTGCCTCACCGCTTACCCTTAACCCTGCGTTTACAGGTAAGTTTGATGGCAGTTGGAGACTGGCGGCTAACCATAGAGACCAATGGCCTTCTATTCCCAAAGCTTATGTTACCACAAGTGCATCTTTCGATTTTCCTATTTTAAAAAATAGAATACCCGAAGGTGATGTTTTTGGCGTAGGCATTTCGGGTGTTTCAGATCAAAGTGCCAATAATCAATTAAAATTAAATTATGGTTCTCTTTCACTCTCCTATCATAAAGCATTAGACGAAGATGGATACCATACAATTGGCGCAGGGTTTCAAGGTACATACAGCAGCATGAATTTGGATGTGAGCAAACTGCATTTTGAAGATATGCTTACACAAAATGGTTTTACCGGTACAACTTCGGATATTTTAACCAATGGCCGAAATCAAAGCTATATGGACTTGAATGCAGGTGTGCTTTACTCCGGATCAACGGATGGCTTAAATAACTTTTACATTGGTGCATCTATGTATCATATCAATAAACCTAAAGTAAGTTTTAAGGATAAAAACTGGTACCTGGCCGGACGTGTAACAGTGCATGGAGGTGGTACTTTTTACCTGAGCGATGTGGTAAGTGTAAGCACTTCTGTAATCCATCAAATTCAAAATAAAGCAAGTGAAACTGTATTGGGTGCTGCATTTGGTTTAAATGCCAATGGCGATTTAGACAAGCCTGTAAATGTTTACTTAGGAAGTTGGATGCGTTTGAATGATGCAGTTATTCCCTATTTAGGACTGGAATTTAACAGCCTTCGTATAGGCGCTACTTACGATGTAAACATTAGCAACCTTAAAGCTGCTACCGGTAGCCGTGGCGGTACAGAATTTTCTATTATTTATATTCACAGGCCTACCGAAACTAAAGGTATTCCCTGCCCAAGATTTTAATATTTGTTCTATTAAAAATATTGAACCGCTGAATGATTCAGCGGTTTTTTTATTGGATAATTTTTTTGGGAGAACGCAAAGAAACGTTTACTTTTCACATTAATATATTGATGCAAAATGTTGATAGTTTAATATCTTTAGCTACTCGGTAGATAAATTGCTATGCAACACCTTTTTGAACAGTCGTATAAAAATTTAGTAAGCTAACGCTACGTCAAAATAAAATTTTTACAGCTTTGATTATGGCAAATATGGCGGAACTTATGCAACAATCAACGAACTGATATGCTTATCGAATATGGAGAACCTGAACGCTGTTTTCATCAACGAAAAAATTCCGCAAAAAGAACGATTGATAAAATTGAATAAAATAGCAATCCAACAAATGAGCATTTTACAAGAATTTGGGCAACGAAAACTATTGAAATAACTAAAAAATAATCCAACACTTTTGATAGCACAGCATTGTAACATTAGCTTACGGCTACTATCAGCAGCGGTTCTATCTGAGCGTTCATTATTTGGCTTTAGTTCTTATCTTCAACAAAAAATTTTTTTAATGATTATTTGTACAGGGCCGGGCAATCTATGAATTTCCTGCCTTTGCAAATACTAGAACGAATTTAACGGATGCTGAAAGAAATCATTATATCCATACAATCTTATGCAGAAGCTCACCGGTTTATTAAAAAGCATCGGCTTTGGAAATGGATTATTATTCCGGGCCTCATCTATTCTATTTTATTTATAGCCGGCATTATTCTTTTTTGGAACACCAGTAATATGGCCATTGAGTTCATATTATTGAAAACCGGGGTGAAATCCTGGCTGGACCGCATGCAGGAAAGCTGGCTCAATTTTCTTTTTATTTTGGGTCAAATAGTTTTGCGGCTGGTATTGCTTTTGTTTTATTTTTCTCTCTTTAAATTTTTATTCCTCATCATTGGCTCTCCTGTTTTTGCCTACCTCAGCGAAAAAACAGAGAGCATCATGGAAGGCCGAGATTTCCCTTTCAATTTTAAGCAGTTGATGAAAGATATTGTAAGAGGTGTTCGCATTGCTTTAAGAAACCTGCTTTGGCAAACCGTATATGTGCTTAGCATTTTCATTTTATCTTTTATACCATTGGTTGGATGGGTTTCGCCTTTAATTGCCTTATTGGTAGAGTGTTACTATTTCGGATTTTCAATGCTCGATTACAGTAGTGAACGCAATAAACTTTCTGCTTCGCAAAGCATTGAATTTATAGGCCGCCACAAAGGACTTGCTGTTGGCAATGGTTTAGTATTTTACCTAATGCACATGATACCCATTCTAGGTTGGCTGTTAGCACCCAGCTATGCCGTAATTGCTGCTACCCTTAGCTTATTAAAAGCAAGACAAAAACAGGTTGTACAATATTTATGAGTAGTATTTATTTAATCCCCTGCACATTGGCCGAAGATGGTTTTGATGCCCTACCAACCTATGTACTAACTGCAGTAAAAGATTGCTCCGTAATTTTTGCAGAAAATGAAAGAACAGCCCGAAGGTTTTTAAAAGCCCTGGATCGCTCCATAGTAATTGACCATTTTGAATGGTTTGCCATACACAAAGCAGAGGAAGAACAGCTCAATCAATTTAAAGAAAAAATAAAAGAGAAAAAAAATATTGCCATCATTAGCGAAGCCGGCTGCCCGGGCATTGCCGACCCCGGCCAAATTTTAATTGCTGCAGCACAAGAACTGCATTGCAACATTAAACCTTTAGTGGGGCCCAGTTCTATTTTATTGGCCTTAATGGCCAGTGGCATGAATGGGCAACAGTTTGAATTTGTAGGTTATCTTCCAATTGACAATGCCGAACGCATCAAAAAAATAAAAGAACTGGAGCTGGCATCTGCTAAGCTCAACAGTACCAAAATATTTATTGAAACGCCTTATCGAAATAATCAACTGCTGGAAACCTTAGTTCAGCAATGTGCTGCTAATACAAAAATTTGTGTTGGTGTAAATATTACGGCTGCCAACGAATCAATAGTTACACAATCGGTTGCCAACTGGAAAAAGAAAAAGCCGGAGCTACACAAGCAACCGGCCATATTTTTATTGTACGCAGGAAAATAATCAACGTGCCACGTTTTCCATCTTCAATATACCATCTACAATATAAGGGCTAAAGCCTCTCCAGGGCAGGGCTTTTTTGTATTCCTTATAATGAAGGTCAAAATATTTTCCGCTGTTTTCCATTAATATTTTTGCGATGCTATCGTTTTCAACCGAAAACTCAAACTCGTACGACTGAACAGAACCTACCGCTCTGGAACGCAGGCCCGATTGGATAAGTTTTCCTTCGTAAGTTTTAAAAACATTTCCTTTTTTAACCACATAATTCAACTCTCCCGATTTTACACCTTCTCCAAAAACATAGTAATACTTCCACCAAAATAAAAAGCCCAACACAAGAATTAGAATAAATGTAAACCAGCCTAAAAATTTTTTAAACCCGCTTTTAGCTTTTTTTACCGTGGCATTTAATGTAATATCTTCCATAAACAAGAATTAGTTTTTATAAAAATAGTAAAACTATTATAATCCATACTCGCTTACCAGCCATATTAGCAAAGCCATATTAGCTGCTCCCAGGTCGAGTTCTCTTTTACTTACTGCTTCAAACACATCGTTGGGTGCATGATGCAAATCGAAATAGCGCTGGCTATCGGGTGAAAAGCCCGCCAATGCAGTACCCAATTGTTTTAGTGGAGCTATATCGGAGCCACTGCCGCCGGCAAAAAAATCATACACGCCATATTCAAAAAAAAGAGGTTGCCATTTTTTGAGTTGCTCTCTTTGAGCTTCTTTCATATCCATACTTATTCCCCTGGGCGTAAATCCGCCGGCATCGCTTTCCAATGCAAAAATGTGTTGTTCATTTTTATCTTTTGCCCATTGCAAATAAGCCTTTCCGCCTCTGCCTCCATTTTCTTCATTCATAAACATCACCGCTCTAATGGTTCTTCTTGGCTGAATACCCAATGCCTTTATTGAACGAAGCACTTCTATGCTTTGCACACAGCCTGCACCATCGTCTTGTGCACCTTCGGCCAAATCCCAACTATCTAAATGGCCTCCTACCGTTATAATTTCCTGTGGCAAATCGCTTCCCCTTATTTCACCCACTACATTAAAAGATGGCACATCTGCCAACATCTTACAATGCGTGCTAAAAAATGCAGTGAGCGAAATTTTCTTTTTTAATTGATTGCTTAACCACTCAGCATCTCTTGTACTTATTGCCACTGCCGGAATTTTAGGAAAAGAATCGTTGTACTGCGTAGCGCCGGTATGTGGAAATTCATCAACATTACTTGCCAACGACCTTACCATTACGCCAATGGCGCCATATTTAGCTGCGGCTGAAGGGCCTAATCTTCTACCTATACCTGCTTCGCCATAAGCTCTAAAAGTTCTTATATACGAAGGGTTCATGGGTATATTAAAAAATACAATTTTCCCTTTTACAATATCTTTTACCTGTTCCAGCTCCTGCATGCTTTTCACTTCAATCACATTGCCCAAAACACCTTTGCTTCCGCTACCTACCGAATTGCCAAGCGCACATAAGTTTAAATGGTAATTCGGTTGACCTGCTACTTTAATATATCCCTTTTCTTTAGCACCTCTTTCCCAACGAGGAACCATGCAGGGTTGCAAAAATACCGTATCGGCTCCTGCTGCTTTCAACATTTTTGCAGTGGCTGTTACCGCTTTGGATGCACCAATGGATCCACTGAGCCTTGGGCCAATTTTTTTGCAAAGAAATCGAAGGTTCTCATAAGCCCCACTATTATTCATTACTTCTTCCACTATTTTTTTGGCAACAAACACTTCGTTTTGCTGACTCATGGAACATAGATAAAACAAACAGTAAAAAATAAGCAGTAGCGTTTTTTTCATTACCATATTTTTAAGAAAACAAACTTAGTTATTTAGCCCCACTCATATAAATTAAAATGAAGTAGTTTGATATTTGGTAAATTGCGAAACCAATTTTTTATTTTAAAAATGTAAAATGAATATAGCAATTGTTTGTTACCCTACTTTTGGTGGAAGTGGAGTATTGGCTACAGAGCTTGGTAAAGCCCTTGCAGATAAAGGACATAATATACATTTTATCACTTACCAACAACCGGTAAGATTAGCCGGCTTTCATGCCAATATTTTTTACCACGAAGTAAGGGTTCCTACATATCCGCTTTTTGATTATCCTCCTTATGAAACGGCATTGGCAAGTACCATGGTAGATGTGGTTCAAAACTACAATATTGATTTATTGCATGTACACTATGCCATCCCTCATGCATCCACGGCTTATATGGCCAAACAAATTTTAGCCAAAGAAGGAAAAAAAATTCCGGTTATCACCACACTGCATGGAACAGATATTACCCTGGTTGGAAGAGATAAAACTTACAGCCCCGTGGTTACTTTCTCTATGATGGAAAGCGATGTGTTAACGGCTGTGTCGGCGAATCTTAGAGATGAAACTTATAAAAACTTCAACATTAATAAACCCATTGAAGTTATTTACAATTTTGTAGATGTAAAACGTTTTCATAAAAAACCGGTGGAAGCTTTTAAAAAACTAATTGCACCAAAGGGCGAAAAAATAATTGTGCACGCATCAAACTTTAGAAAAGTAAAAAGAGTGCAGGATGTGGTAGATACTTTTTTACTGATTAACCAAACCATTCCTTCAAAATTATTGTTATTGGGTGATGGGCCGGAGCGAGGACATATTGAGGAAAAAACAAGAGAATGTGAAGACTGTGCCGAAATAAAATTTTTGGGTAAGCAAGAGCAAATGGAAGATATACTCCCTATTGCCGATTTGTTTTTACTCACCAGCGAATACGAAAGTTTTGGATTGGCTGCATTGGAAGCAATGGCTGCAGAAGTGCCGGTAATTTCTACCAATGCCGGAGGGCTGCCCGAAATTAATATTGATGGCTACTGTGGTTACATGAGTAATGTAGGCGATGTAGAAGGTATGGCCCGCAATGCCATCAGCATTTTAAAAGACGATGCCACGCTGGCGAAATTCAGAAAAAATGCATTGGAGCAGGCCAAAAAATTCGACATTCATAATATTGTGCCCATTTACGAGGAGCTATACAAAAGGTTGATATAAAAGTAAAAGGCCGCCTGGTTATATAAGGTGGTCGACCTTTTGCTAAACTCTTACAATTTGTAGACTCTAAAAAGGTCGACCACCTTATTCTTTAAAAGTTTGATATAAAATAAAAGGCCGCATCTGCGGCCAATATTATTTTATCATTCCAAAAAATTATTTTCTTCTCAACCAATGTTCGGGGTTTAACTCGGATTTATCGCTGCTTAAAGAAAAATCAACAGCGCCTACACCATCAATATTTGCGGCAGCTTTTCCTAATACCTGACCTGTTTTAATCGTTTGCCCAACAGTTACCGAAACAGAAGTCAGAAAATTATAGGCAGTAAAATATTTACCATGTTGAATTACTATAATAGCTCCGTTTTCTGTGTCTGTAATATAAGATACGGTACCATCGAAAACAGCCTTAACAGAAGATCCAATTTCGCATGCAATAGTAACATTGGTGAGGGTCATGTCTGCACCACTTGGTAATTTATTATGCCCAAAATGCATCAATACATAACCTTTATCAACCGGCCAGGGTAAAGAGCCTCTATTTTTTTCGAAGTTGGTATTTAAAGCCATATTATCGGCATTCAACAAAATACTTTCGGCCTTTTTAGCAGGTGCAGTTTTGGGAGCAGTTGTTACAGATTTCGTGTTAGTGTTAGTGTTAGTGTTAGTATTTTTTACTATATCAGAAGTATTGTTTTTTGCGATTTCTTTTTTTTCTGCTTCTTTTCTACGCCTTTCTTCTGCCGCAGCTTTTGCAATAGCTTCCTGCTGGGCTTTTTTAATAGCAGCAGCTATAGCATTGCTAACCTTTTGCATTTGCTTTTTCTTTGCTGCTATTTGGTTATTCATTGTCTTACCTTCTTTTTTTAAGACATTGAGTACCCTATCCTGTTCTTTCTTTTGAGTTTCCAGGGCTGCCAAAGCTTTATTTTGTTCCTTCATCACAGTATTTTTTTCCTTCTTGCTTCCTGTTAAATCTGCAATTCTGTTTTTGCGTAATTCTTGTGTACGTAAAATATTTTGTCCCTGAATGGCCTGGTAATTTCTATAACTTTTTAAATAGGCTATTCTTCGAATGGCATCATTAAAACTGTTTGCAGAAAAAATAAAATTTAAAAATTCGTAATTGCCCCTGTTTTTATAAGTATATACCATGCTTTTAGCATACTCTGCCTTCATGGTATCCAGTAACCTGTTGTACCGGTTTATATCTTTTTGAATAGTGTAAATATTGTTATCGAGCAGGCGCACATCTTTATTAATGTTGTCAATTACTTTATCCTGCAACTCTACCTTGTTGTTAATAAGTTTCCATTGCAACAGGTTTTCCTTTGTTTTTGCTTTATTGGCATTTAATTGTTTTTCTGTTTCTTCAATATCTTTCTTTAATTGTGTACGCTGCTGCTCCAGTTCTTCCCTGGTTTGCTGTGCAGTAGTGCAATAAAATATTCCGCAGAAAAATATTACTGAAAAGATTTTTTTTGTCATGGATTAGGTTGGTTTTCTTTTTCAGATTACAACGGCATTTGTTTTTCATAATGCCACTTCGTTAAAAGTAACGATTATTTTTTTTTATAATTTTTTGGTACAGAAAAACTCACTGATAATTCTTTGTTAAACTCCACTTGTTTAAAACTCATTTTAATATCGATTTTATTTTTTTCTGTAACGGTAATTTGGCGTTTATTGGCAAATGACCTTCCCTGAATATTTTCATAATCGCCATAACTCATGCTTGCAGTACGGCTCCTGCTTACATCTACATCATCTAACTTACTATGCATCAATAATCCATTATTTGCATTAAATGCAAGTAGGTTTTTGAAAGGATTACTTACAGAGCTTACCAAAAGCTCATTATCATTTTTCTTTGATGTAGCGGTGGCTTCGTCAAAAAAAACAAGGTTTCCTATAAGCATATTCTGCAATGTTGTAAAGTCAAATGGTATTTGAGTTACCTCTTGCAAATAATCAAGCGAACGATACTGCACTTCTTTTTCCTGCTTGTTTAAAAGAATTACAGAGTCGGGTTTTATATAAACTCTATATACTTCAATATTCAAAAAAGTGGCTTGCAGCGAAAGCCATATTACGCTATCTTTTATCATTCTAAGATTGGCTGTAAGCTCAGGTACATTATCTTTTGCCTGTACATCTACTTTAATTTTTGCTGAAAAACTTTTGAAATCTATATAATTATTGCGAATAAATAATTTGGCCGACTCATCCATCCTTTCCGGCTCCTTTTCAATATTTTTTGAAGGAATAGAAACAACCGTATCCTTAGTTGCAATGGCTTTATTAATTGCTTTTACCGGGCGGCAACTTTGTACTGCAAATAAAGAAGCCAATGCTATTAAAATAAAATATTTCATTATGGTAGTTTGTTACTGAAGGCCTGTGTGCCCAAAGCCTCCTGCGGCTCTTTCTGTATGATTCAATTGCTGCACCAATGTAATATGGGCTTGTTCAATTTTAACGAAAACAATTTGTGCTATACGATCGGAAGGTTCAATCGTTTGTGGTTCATTACTTAGGTTGATGAGTAAAACCTTTACCTCGCCACGATAGTCGCTATCAATAGTACCTGGAGTGTTTAGGCAGGTAATGCCTTTGTTTACTGCCATACCGCTGCGTGGGCGAACCTGCCCCTCGAAACCCTGTGGTATAGCCATGAACAAACCTGTGGGAATTAATTTCCTTTCGAGGGGTTGAAGCGTAATGGCACTATCAAGGTTTGCCCTTAAATCCATACCCGCCGACCCCTCTGTTGCATACTGTGGTAATGGGTTAGCCGATTGATTAATAACTTCAATTAATAAATTCATACTTTAATCAACTTATTGTTTTAATAAAAGTAAACTTGCCTGTGCGAACACGCCTTCTTCTCTGCCGGCAAAGCCCATTTTTTCGGTAGTAGTTGCCTTTATAGAAATATCTTCAATACCAATCATTAAAATTGCTGCAATAGCCTTTTGCATTTCTGGGACGTACTTCATTATTTTAGGTTGCTCCAGGCAAATAGTACTATCAATATTTACAACAGCATATCCTTTTGATTGTATTAATTCATAGGTTTTTTTCAATAATATTTTACTGTCAATCCCTTTTATGCTTTCATCTGTATTGGGAAAATGAAAACCAATATCGCCGAGGCATAAGGCACCCAATAGGGCATCGCAAATAGAGTGTAACAATACATCGGCATCACTATGCCCAACAGCTCCCTTTGTATGTGGAATGGCAATACCACCCAGCCAAAAAGTTCTTCCCTGTTCTAATTGATGAAAATCTATACCATATCCTATTCTGTAGCTCATAAAAATATTTGTGCAAATGTCNNTTTCTTGTAACTCCTGAACCAGAAGGCAATAAGTAAGCAAAGTTTAAACCAATGTTATTGTATTTTAAACCTGCACCAACGGTGAAGAATTTACGGTTTCCTTTTTCAGGATGCTCGTAAAAATAACCTGCCCTAAATGCAAACTGATCTTTGTACCAGTATTCTGCACCAATTGAAGCGGTTATTTCACGCATTTCTTCTGAACCACCATCGGGCGCATCGCCAAATGAACTGAACCAGCTACCAACAACACCTTTACTACGGTAATCAGCCAATCCTGCAGAATCAGAAATATCAGCAGGTGTTGGAACCAGGAGTTTATTGATATCCAGTGCAAAAGTTAATTTATTGTCTGCATCAAATACTTTGGTGTAAGCACCGCCCAATCCAAAGTTTGCAGGAATATAATCTTTTTGATTGGCGTCATTGGTATAAGAAATTTTAGCGCCAAGGTTGCTTAAGGTTACACCCCAGTTAAATCCGGCACCGTTTGCTTTAGCGCCATTATGGAAATAATGTAAATCACCGGCAACAGAACTACCTTTTTTGTAAGTAGTACCACCGCTTGAAGCACCGTTAGCCAGGTCGGAGCTTATGTAACGCAAAGCGATGCCTAAACCGGATTTTGCACTAAGCTTCCTGGAATAGCCAAGATCAATTGAGAACTCACGGGGTCTTCCGGAATTTAATGGTGTACCGGATGCATCCGTAAACTGTATGCTACCCAGGCTAAAATAACGCAAGCCAAGAGATAAGGCCTGTTGGTCGTCTAATTTGTAATATCCACCCATTGTAGCTAAATACACATCATTAAGGCCCAAATCTTTAAGCCATGGGGTATAGGTTAAAGCTACACTGGAAGTATTCTTAGCAAATACCGTTTTACCCAGGTTCCAAAATGCGGCATTGGCATCGGGAGCAGTAGCAATACCGGCATCACCCATACCACCGGCACGAGCATCGGGAGAAATTCTAAGAAAAGGAACAGCAGTAGTTACTACATTTATCGGATCGGCAGTTTGTGCATTGGCGCTCATAACTCCGCCAAGTAACATCGCTAAGGCAGTTAGTTTCAATGTTGATTGTTTCATTCGTTTTTTTTGTCTTGGTTAGGTAGAAATTGATCTATAAGTTCAAAATTTTTAAGTAAGCTAATTTGTGTAAAAATAGGGGTTTTTACTTATTAGCCGAAAAAACAAAATTATGTTAATATTTTAAGCATCAAATATAAAGGGTTCTGTTTTACCAAAAAAAAATATTTCCGGTAACCCCGAAACGGCGATTTGGCCAAAATATTTTAAGGAATGTAAATTTTTAACTTTCTCATGGTGATATTACGTTTTTTTTAAAGGCGTTAAAAAAAATGTTATTCCTCAATTTCCCTGGTTGCATTTCATTTAAAGTATTTATATTCGCAGTTTGTATAACCCCTTATATTTACACACAATAATCGAGAAAACCTTTCGTTAAATCATTTGCAAAACGAATGCACATGCAAAAATTAATCTCTGGAAAAAGTTTAATGCTCATAACTGCAGCAGCTCTTTCTTTAAGCGCCTGTAAGAATGGCGGCCTTTTTGGCAAGAAAAAATCCAAGTCTGATGTTACCGGCTGGAACTACAATGACAAAAACATGGGCAACTTTAATGTTGCTAAAGTAAAGTATCCCAAAGCCGGGCCCGGCCTTGTGTTTGTTCAAGGTGGTTCATTTGTAATGGGTGCTAAAGATGAAGATGTTATGGGCGACTGGAACAATGTTCCCCGCCGTGTAACGGTTCCTTCGTTCTTTATTGATGAAACAGAAGTAGCAAATGTTCATTACCGTGAATACCTCTATTGGCTAGAAAATACATTTAGCAGCGATACTGCTATTATGTACAAAGCATTGCCCGATACTTTAGTATGGCGTGAGGAATTGGCTTATAACGAGCCTTATGTTGAATACTATTTCCGCTATCCATCCTACAACTACTATCCTGTAGTAGGTGTAAGTTGGCAGCAGGCACACGATTTTTGTATTTGGAGAACAGACCGTGTGAACGAACTGAACCTGATGAAAAAAGGATATTTGAAAAAAGATGCCGCTAAAAGAGAAATGAGCGGCGGCGGTGCCGATGGCTCTTTTAATACTGAAACTTATTTAATGAATCCCGAAATGATTTCGGGCAGAAGTAAGCCAAGAAAATCTGATTTAAAAGATGTAAATGGCAAACCACGAGCTACCGTTAAAATGGAAGATGGTATCCTTAATATGGGTTACCGCCTGCCAACAGAAGCCGAGTGGGAATATGCTGCTTATGGCATTTTGGCTCAAAACCCCAATCCTCGTAAAAAAGAGAAAAAATCGGGTGAAGAAAACCTGAGCAATCAACAAATATATTCATGGAGCAAAAACGTAAACGGCCTTAGAGATAACCGTCGTGGTAGCTGGCAGGGTAAATTCCTGGCTAACTTTAAACGTGGTAGCGGTGATAATATGGGTATTGCCGGTGGTTTGAACGACCGTGCTGCTATACCGGGTAATGTAAAATCTTTCTATCCAAATGCATTTGGTTTGTATAACATGAGTGGTAACGTAAGTGAGTGGGTAGGTGATGTGTATAGGCCAATGACATCGGTAGATGCACAAGACTTCAACTATTTCCGTGGTAATAAATTTCAAAAATATTACAAAAACAGTGGTGGTGAATACGAAAGAGATAGCATGGGCCGCTTGAAGAAAACGGATATTTCTGATGAAGAAGTTAAGAACAGGGCCAACTACCAAAAAAATAATGTAATCAATTATTTAGATGGTGATAGTTCGAGCCAGGTTTACTACGGATATGGCACTAGCTCTTTAATCAACGATGAGTCCAGAGTAATTAAAGGTGGTAGCTGGAACGATAGGCCTTACTGGTTATCGCCAGGCACACGCCGCTTTATGCAGGAAAACCAGGCTGCAAGCACTGTAGGTTTCCGTTGTGCTCAAACTTACCTTGGACCTCCGGAAGGGCAAGGATTTAAAGAAGGTAACAACTTCGCACAAAGAAGACAAAACTCCAGGAAGAAAAAATAATAAAAAAGCCTCCCAAATGGGAGGTTTTTTTATACAATGATTTTTCTATTCCTATTTTTGAAAAATGAACATTGATGCTTTGTACGAATTGTATCTGCAAAACCCTTCGATTGAAACAGATACCCGAAAATTAAAAAAAGGAGATATTTTCTTTGCCCTCAAGGGCCCAAACTTTAACGGCAACCATTACCTGCAACAAGCATTTGAATCGGGTGCTTCTTACTGCGTTGCTGATGAAACTACAGCCTATCAACATGAAAATATTATTTTGGTAGAGGATGTGCTTACAACATTACAACAGTTGGCCAGGAAACACCGTATGCAGTTTGACATTCCATTTATTGCCATTACCGGTAGCAATGGTAAAACCACCACCAAAGAACTGGTAAGCGAAGTGCTTTCAAAAAAATACAAAACCTACACCACTTTTGGTAATCTTAACAATCACATAGGTGTGCCACTTACATTATTGAGTATAAAAAAAGATGCCGAAATAGCTGTTATAGAAATGGGCGCCAATCATCAAAAAGAAATTGAAGGCTATTGTGAATATGCCATGCCTACGCATGGTATTATAACAAATGTTGGCAAAGCGCATTTGGAAGGTTTTGGTGGCGAGGAAGGCGTAAAAAAAGGCAAGGGGGAATTGTTTGATTATTTAAGAGAACATGGCGGCGTAGCTTTTATTTATAGCGATTACGCCTACCTTAAAGAAATGAGCGCCGGGATAAAGCATATTATAACTTATGGCGAAAACTCAGGAGAATATAGAGGAACCATACTTAACGATGATAATTTTTTGGAAGTAGCTATCAAAAACGGCACACAAATTTCAAGCATAAAAACACAATTGGTAGGCAATTATAATTTGCCCAATATTCTTACAGCGGTTTGTATAGGCAAAACTTTTAATGTGCCGGATGAATCGATTAAAGCTGCACTTGAAGATTATACACCTACCAATAGCCGTTCGCAATTAATAAAAATTGGTAGCAACAAAATTATTTTAGATGCTTATAATGCTAACCCAAGCAGCATGAAGGCAGCCATCAATAATTTTGCAAACATGGAAGGGAATAATAAAATTTTAATGCTCGGCGGTATGATGGAACTGGGCGAAGAAAGTATAAAAGAACATGCAGGCATTGTGGATTTAATAGCATCAAATAACTGGAATAAGGTAGTATTGGTTGGAAAAGATTATTTAACCCTTCCTTCGGGTGTTATACATTTTAATTCTTCTTTAGAGGCGAAAGAATGGTATCATCAACAACATNNTGATTTTTGAATAATGATAATAGATAGTACATTTGCCACCCAATAAAATTTACAGAGAGGTGCCCGAGTGGTTGAAGGGGGTCGCCTGGAAAGCGGCTATACGGGAAACTGTATCGAGGGTTCGAATCCCTTCCTCTCTGCAAAAAATTTTCTTTTTGTATTATACCTTTTTCATGCTGAGGTTTGAATTCTCACGAACTGAAATATACTCCTGCTCGCCTATCAGGTACTAAAATAGGTTAACAAGAACTGTGTATAGAGAGTCGATAAGATGGAATTACTTTTTTAATCAAACATCTCCTCTGCCACCGCCACACTTTCCGGTTTGCCTACATCCACTAATTTATCGCCGCTATGGTCGTATCCGTAAATAGGAAATGAAGCAGCAAGGCTCAGGTAGGTATCAATTAAAGAAAATTTTCCTCTTTGAGGAATATGCTCAAATACCGATTGCTCAAATACTACCACACAACTATAGGCCATTGGTATAAGGCCGGGTTTTTTAATGGATATTTTTTCTTCGCCGGTTGAATTATTTTTCCAGCCGCAGAGCCTGTTGGTTTCGTCGAACAATAAATTGCGGGAGCTTTTTCGGTTGGTTACCCCAAAACTTAAAAGTGCTTTTTTATCGGCATGAAATTCCAATAATTTTTCAATGTTTAAATTGGTAAGAAAATCGGCATTCAAAGTAATAAATGGTTCATCATCTTTTAAAAAATCCTTTGCTTTCCATAAGCCGCCGCCGGTTTCTAACACTTCATTGCTTTCGTCGCTGATAATTATATTGCTACCCCAACCATCATTTTTTTCAACTGCTTCTATTATTTGCCCTGCAAAATGATGTACGTTTACCACCACATCGGTTATATTGTACTGCTGTAAATATTCAATGTTTCTTTGCAACAAAGATTTTCCGTTAACCAATGCCAATGCTTTGGGATGTTTATCTGTCCAGGGTTTAAATCTTGTGCCAAGGCCGGCCGCAAATATCATTGCCTTCATTCAATATTTTGTTTTGTAGGTTTTTAAAATTTTACTTTTGCTCGCAAGGTCGACCAGCTTTGGAAGCTAGTCAACCTTTACTCCTTTACTACTATTGCCAAAAATCCACTTTCAACTATTTAAACCAGTTGGGTTTTGAAGCCATTTTCAACTCTCAACTTTCACTTTTCACCTTTTAACTACTTTCAACTCTCCACTACCTCACCCAATTCTCCCTATTCGTGTGTGTCAATTCCACTTTAACTTTAAACTTATTTTTTAAATGCCTGGCCATGGCTTCGGCAGCATATACGCTTCTGTGCTGGCCACCGGTACAGCCAAAGTTTACAGCAAGCGAGGCAAAACCACGCTCAATATAATTGCTTACCGAAATGTCAACTATATCAAACACACTGTTCAAAAACACCGGCATCTTTGTTCTTTGTTCCAAAAAATCTTTTACAGATTTATCGAGCCCCGACAATTTTTTATATTCATCAAATCTTCCGGGGTTTAATATTCCTCTCATGTCAAAAACAAATCCTCCTCCGTTTTCGGTAGAATCAACCGGTATGCCTTTTTTGTAGGAAAAACTATTGACGGTAACAACCAATGCGGTATCGGTGGTAGCTTGTATTGGCGTAAACTGTGCTATTACTTCATCGCTTATACATATATCCAATACTTTTCTAAAAGTGGGAACAGCTATCCCTACATCATGATTTTGCAAAAACCATTTTACACTGCTTAATGCCATGGGAATACTGGTTAAAAACTGTGCCTTTCTTTCGAACAAACCTCTAAACCCGTAGGCACCCAAAACCTGTAACAAGCGAATAAGCACATAGCCATAATACTGGCTTCTAAAAACAGTTCGGTTTAAATTGCCACCAACCAATTTTTCAAAAGCATCCATATAATCGTTGAGCAGCGCCCCTTTCCATTCTTCGCTTAACCCGGCTCTAGCCTGCCAAAGCATTGATGCTACATCGTATTGCGGAGCGCCATTCATGCCGCCCTGGTAATCTATAAAATGGACTTCGTTGTTGGGAGTTACCATTATATTCCTGCTTTGAAAATCTCTAAACATAAAATATTTATGTTCTGTATGAGCCAGGTAATTGCTCAGGGCTTCAAAGTCGTGTATGAGTAACTGTTTGTCGTAGGGTTTTGCCAGCGCATCTAAAAAATAAAACTTAAAATAGAGCAAGTCGGCCATTATAGCTTCCTTCCCAAACTCACGGTTAGTAAGGCATTTGCTATAATCAACCACTTCATGTGCTTTTATTTGAAGCTCGGCTAATTTGGAAAGGCTTTGTTTGTATAAACTGTACACATTATCCGAAAAGCCCTCTGCTTCCAAAATATTCAGCAAACTGGTATCGCCAAAGTCTTCCTGTATATAAATGGTTTTATCCTCACTTATATAATAAACTTGGGGAGTACAAATGCTTTTCTCCTTGAATTTTTGAGAGAAATAAATAAAGCTTTCATTCTCGGGTACATTGGGGCCATAAGTGGCAATATAAGTTTGCTCCCCGGTGGAAATTCTAAAATAAAAACGGTCGCTGCCGGCCTGGGGCAACTTATCAATGGCTGTAACAGGTGAGTTGTTATTTGCTTTAAATAATTCTTCTATTTTTTTAATGATCACTTGCATAGCGGTAAAAATAAATCATTTTACCAAGCTATTGAACTATGAAAGGCAACCATTAAAAACATATAGATTTGTAAAAAAGATAAATGAAAAAATGCCTGATTTGCTACATCGCTATTTTGTGGATGGTAAATGCATGTACTAGTTCTAAAACCGTATTGAGCAAACAAAATATTAACAGCATTAGCAGTATAAAATTTTTAGATGAATATGTAATACCGCACAACTTTCAATATCAAAATACCATTATAGGAGGTCTATCAGGCATTGACTACAACCCTGCTACCAACAGTTATTTTATTATTTCCGACGAAAGATCTAATACCAGCCCGGCCAGGTTTTATACAGCAAACATCCACATTAATAATTATAAAATAGACTCCGTACAATTTACTTCGGTACATATTTTAAAACAACCCAATGGGATGCCGTTTNNGCAGGAAAAATGATTTATCAAAATCCATACATCTACGAAATGGATGTAGCAGGTAGTTTTAAAGACAGCTTTTTTATTCCGGAAAATGTAAAAATGTATGCTACAGAAAAAGGCGCAAGAGAAAATGGGGTGTTTGAAGGAAGTAGCTTTGACCATACTTATAAATGGCTTTTTGTAAGTATGGAAGAGCCCATTTACGACGATGGCCCAAAAGCCGCTGTTGATTATTACGGCGCACCCATTAGAATTACCCGATACAACACTCAAACAAAAAGAGCGGTAGCACAATACGGCTACCGGCTAGATGCAATAGCCACTGCTCCTAAACCTGCGGACGCATTTGCAGTAAATGGAGTAAGTGAAATATTATGGATTGGGAAAAATAGATTTTTAGTATTGGAACGCTCCTACTCTACCGGCACCCCTCAAAATACCATAAAAATATTTTTGGCAGACATTAGCAAAGCATCCAATGTACTGCAAAAAACTGCATTGCATCAAAATAAAAACTACCAATCCGCTACAAAAAAATTACTGCTCAATCTCAACGACCTTAACCGGTACATTGATAATATTGAAGGCATTTCGCCAGGACCTGTACTACCTAATGGTCATCAATCGCTAATACTTATTGTAGATAATAATTTTAATGCTTTTGAAAAAGCGCAGGTTTTTTTATTTGAAATAATACCTTAACGCACATTTATGGGGCATTATGATGCAGAGACATGTAATTATTTTTTATCATTATTGTCNNAAATCCTCTCCCAGTGGGCTTTAGCCCAACTTTGTCGGACAATAATGATTTTTTATATTGGATTGATTGAACTAATCGACAAGCTAGTTACACCTTTTGTACAGGATGCATTAAGCACAATTATACTTGTTTTAGGAGCTGTGGCTTTTGCTTGTACACTTGCAAAACAAATTCTCCAAAAATACTATTGGCCCAGGCAAACCAGGCACGTGTAAAATTTTTCGGATTGTCTTTGTGAAACGATTCGTGCATGAAGCCTGTATTGCCATGTGTTTTTATTAATGCCTGTAAACAGATTTTTATTTCAGCATCGTTGCTACTGGTAAGTCCACGCATTATAATACCGAGCGGCCAAATCATTTCGAGCCCTACATGTGGGCCACCTACTCCCTCTGCAAAGCTTCCTTTAAAGAAAAATGGATTGGATGCAGATAAAATAAATTTTCGGGTTGCTTTATAGATGGCGTCATTTGTAAAAGCGGTATCTAAATATGGCAGCGATAAAAGACTGGGTACATTGGCATCATCCATAAATAAATAATTACCCAAGCCATCTGTTTCAAAAGCATAAATTTTACCATGCACCGGATGATGTGCAACAGCATACTTTTTTAATGCAGCACTTACTTCATTTGCTAAGGCTGTACATTCGCCTGCCAATAATGTATCGTTGTGAATTGTTTTCAACATTTCTGCAGCCTGCCTTAAAGATTTCACCGCAAAAAAATTGGATGGTATTAAAAAGAGAAAAGTTGTAGCATCATCACTTGGCCTAAATACCGAACAAATTAAACCAACCGGATTGATAGGATTGCCATAACCGCCCAATGTTACAGAATCTAATGGTACAGCGGTGTATCGCTGAAACTTATAGGGGCCTATATTGGTTTTACGCTGTTGCTCCCTAAATGTTTTTACAATAAGAGCAATTGCCTCTTTCCATTTTTGATCGAAAGGATTAGTATCCCCGGTTTTTTTCCAATAATGATAGGCCAGGCGAACGGGGTAGCAAAGCGAATCTATTTCCCATTTGCGTTCATGAACGCCGGGCTTCATTAAGGTGAGGTCTTTTTTCCATTCGCTTTCCTGTTTATCATCTTTATAAAAGGCGTTTGCATAGGGGTCTAAGTGAATGTATTTTGTTTGTCTGCGAATAACACCCTCAATGAGCTTTTTTAATTTTTCATCTTTATTTATCAGGCTTAAATAAGGCCAAACCTGTGCAGTGCTATCTCTCATCCACATGGCATCAATATCTCCTGTAATAATATAAGTGTCGGGTACTCCTTCATCTTCGTTATAATAAACCGTAGTGTCTAAGGTATTGGGAAAGCAGTTTTCAAACAACCAGGCAAGCTCCTTGTTTGCAATATTCTTCTTCATCATTGCAATGGTTTGTTCCACCGCCTCACTGGTAAAATGTCGTTTATCAATTGGAGGACGCTTGCTTACAAAATCGTTCCCCTCATGCGCCCATAAACTTTTATTGAGCAATAAACCGGCACTTACCAGTCCGGTTGTTTTAATAAAATTTCTTCGCTTTATAATTGCCATAGTTATTGATTGCTTAATGAAAATGGATAGGCTGTCTTGGTTGTACCTCTTTTTATATTTGGGGTTGCCGACATTTGATAGTTTAATACAGCCCCTTTCATTAAATCAAAATGATTCAACCAATTTTGATTGTGATTTTTGCCATTGAAAAATAATGAATGTACATACCTTTTATCATTGCTATTGTTGGGTGCATTAATCACAATTTGTTTTCCATTATCTAAATACAATGTTGCTTTATTAAACAATGGAGTGCCCAATACATATTGGTTGCTGGCAGGTGTTACAGGGTAAAAGCCCAAAGCACTAAACACATACCAGGCGCTGGTTTGCCCGTTATCTTCATCGCCGCAATATCCATCGGGAGTGGGTTGGTATAATTTATTCATTACTTCTCTTATCCAATATTGCGATTTCCAGGGTTGGCCTGCATAGTTGTATAAATAAGGCATGTGTTGAATGGGTTGGTTGCCATGTGCATATTGGCCCATATTCATTATTTGCATTTCTCTTATTTCGTGAATGGTGCTGCCATAATAACTGTCGTCAAAAATAGGTTCCATTTTAAAAACGCTATCGAGCATGTTTACAAATGCAGCATTGCCGCCCATTAAATTTTTTAACCCTTCTATATCTTGAAACACACTCCAACTGTAGTGCCAGCTATTACCTTCGGTAAATGCATCGCCCCATTTAAAGGGGTTGAATGGCGATTGAAAACTGCCGTCTTTATTTTTTCCCCTCATCAATTTACTTTCATTGTCAAACAGCTTTCGATAATTAAAACTTCGTGTACTATACAAATCTATTTCCGTTTGTGGCTTCCCTAATTTTTTTGCTAATTGAGCAATGCAAAAATCATCATAAGCATACTCTAATGTTCTGGCAGCATTTTCATTAATTTTTACATCGTAAGGTACATAGCCGAGTGAGTTGTAATATTCAACACCCCTTCTTCCAACAGCATCCAATGGGCCTTCGTTGCCGGCTCCATGTTTTAATGCTTCGTACAATACATCAATATCGTATCCACGCAATCCTTTAATATAAGCATCGGCCACTACAGAGGCAGAATTATTTCCTATCATCACATTTCTATAACCCGGGCTGCTCCATTCGGGCAACCAGCCTCCTTCTTTGTACGCATTGATGAGGCCTTGCTGCATTTCAATATTAATGGATGGATACAGCAAATTTAAAAATGGATACAGTGCCCTGAATGTATCCCAAAAACCGGTGCCGGCATACAGGTATCCCGGCAATACTTTTCCGTTGTAAGGGCTGTAATGTACCACGTTGTTATCAGCAGTAATTTCATAATGTTTCTGCGGAAACTGCAAGGTTCTGTAAAGGCAGGAATAAAAAGTTCTACGTTGATCCAGGCTGCCGCCTTCTACTTTAATTTTACTAAGCTCTTTATTCCATGCATTTTTTGAAGCCGTTTTTATGGTTTCAAAATTTTTAGTTGCCAATTCTTTTTGAAGATTAATTTCTGCCTGTTCAAAGCTGATGAAAGATGATGCCACCCTAACATTTATCTGCTCCTTATTATTTGTTTTAAAACCAACAATAGCTCCGGCATGGTCGGCACTAATTTCTAATGAGTCGCTCACTAACACATTTGCTCGCCAGGTTTTGGAAACAGTAAAAGCTTTATCGAAATAAATAACAAAATAATTTTTAAATCCAGGCGCTACTCCTCCACTGTTTTTGCTGCTATAGCCAATAATTTTTTGTTGCTCGGGAATAATTTTGATGTATGAACCTTTATTATAAGCATCCACTACTATGAAGGTACTATCGCTTTTAGGATAAGTAAACCGCATTAAAGCGGCTCTTTCTGTTGGAGTAAGTTCGGCAGTTACTCCAGCATCGGCCAAATACACATTGTAATAATAGGGGCTGGCAACTTCTGCCTTATGCGAAAACCAGCTTGCCCTTTTTTCTTCGGTGAATTTTAAACCGTTTACCGGCATTATGCTAAACTGGCCATAATCGTTCATCCAGGGGCTTGGCTGGTGCGTTTGTTTTAAGCCCACTATTTTATCGGCTGTATAGCTGTATTGCCATCCATCACCATTTTTACCGGTTTGTGGCGTCCAGTAATGCATACCCCAGGGCACACCAATAAGAGGGTATGTGTTACCGTTAGAAAGTGAATATTTACTATTAGTACCCATTAATGTGTTTACATAATCAATGGGAGCATTGCTTTGCGAAACAGCATTTATAAATATAAATAGTCCAACCACTAAAACACT
>DEHT01000009.1:36379-39176 GCA_002352045.1 Chitinophagaceae bacterium UBA2793
TTTTTTTCATATTTGGGTTTTGTGTCAAGCTCATTCTTTAAAAAAATTCATCAAACAGGAATAAGTTGTACCGGGAAAATTATTGATTTTAACCCTGAGCGTGACGGCGACAATGGGCCACTTGTTGAATTCACAACAATTACAGGTATTATTATTAAAGCAAAACCTTTTGTTTATAGCTCTACGGATTTAAATAAAATAATCACTTACATAAATGAGAATAATAAAAATATTCCTATTATATACGACCCCGAAGACCCAAAGAAATTTGTGCTACAAACCGAAGAAGGATTTAATAATGCTGTTTTTAAAATTTTTATTATAGTAGGACTATTATTAATTGGCATAAGTATTTGCTGGCTATTGGGGTATATAAAAATGGGTTGATAAGCATTTGCAACCCCACAAAAAAGGAGCAGCTTTTGGCCACTCCTTTTTCAAATTATTTATAGCATTCCTTATTCAATATTTCCATTAATATCCAACTTCAAAACCCAAAAGTCGTCAGAGTTGCCGGAGGGGTCATGGTTGGTTCCAATAACCGAACCATTAGCAGAACTGCGGGTAGAGCCTGCCACAATAAATCCGCTATTAAATGTTTGACGAACAGCATTGGCAATATCGGCATTATTGCCGCCATACAGTTTATTCCAAACAAGGTTGCCGTTGCTGTCTAATTTTAAAACCCAGGCATCTTCTGCTCCGTGGTTAGTTTGAGAAACATCGCCGCTTGCCGATGACAAGGAATGGCCTGCTAATACATATCCGCCATCGGCGGTTTGCATTATTTCGTTTAGCTTTTCTTCGAATGTTCCACCCAACATTTTATCCCAAACAATATTACCGGACGCATCTAACTTTACTACCAGCATATCTAAATCTCCATGAGAAGAAGTGGTTATATTCCCACCGGTTATTGAGTTAGAATTTCCTCCTACAATATATCCTCCATCAGCGGTTTGTTGTGCAGAAAATGCAAACTCTTCCCCATCGCCACCAATGGTTTTATTCCAGCTAACAGCTCCGGTAGAATTAATTTTTACTACCCAATAATCAAATGCCCCATTTACTGCACCGGTTACATTGCCCGATACACCAAAGCTTGTATTGCCTGCTGCAATATATCCTCCATCGGCAGTTTGTGCTATGGAACGCAATTCTTCTTCACCATTTCCACCAAGCAATATATTCCATGTAATAGCTCCGTTTTTATCCAATTTTACAATCCAATAATCTGAATTGCCATGAGAAACAGGCGTAACATCGCCATTTGCCGAAGAAAAAGAGTAACCACCAACAATATAACCACTATCGGCAGTTTGTGCAATTGAACTCACCCAGTCGTACGCACTGCCACCTAGCAATACGTCCCAGGTTTTATTACCATTGGCATCTAATTTAACCACCCAATAGTCGTATTGGCCATGATTGGTACCAGTAATATCACCCTCGGCCGATGAACCACTAATTGCTGCAAATACAAATCCGCTATCAGCAGTTTGTTTTATTTCAACTAAGTAATCGTAGCCCGAGCCGCCAAACACTTTATTCCATTGCACCGTACCGGTGTTGGATAGTTTTACAACCCAACAATCTATGCCGCCATTATTTACACCGGTTACATCGCCATCCTGTGACGACTCTGTGTTACCGGCAACAATATAGCCACTGTCGATTGTTTGACGAACAGAAAATGCAATATCGCTATTATTGCCTCCCAACAAAGTTTTAGGTAATAAGGTTGAGGGTAAAGAGCTACAAAGGTTTATCCAATTGGAACCATTGAACAACTCAAGGCATCCGCTACTGGTATTAAAAATAATTAACCCGGCAGTTTTGGAAGGCATTGCATTTCTTTCGGCAGTAGATAACCTGGGCGGTAAAAAGCCTTTATCATTACTACTTACATCCAACATGGCCGATGCATTGGGAGTAATGGTACCTATACCAACATTTTGTGCAGATAGTGAACTCGAAATTGTAAGGGTACAAGCGAGTAACAGAAAAAATTTTCTCATTTGATTTAGAGGTATTTTTTAAAAAGGAGTGGAAAGATAGTAAAAATACTGAATAGATGGTAGTTTTTCATAAATTAAAACTTTTTGATACGAATGACTTTGCTTTTATGTATTAAATTCGCATCGCAAAATTTAAAAAAATAAAATATGAGTTACATCGCCTCCATTAATGCCCGTCAAATATTAGATAGCCGTGGCAATCCTACCATTGAAGTAGATATTTTAACTGAAAACGAAAGAATGGGCCGTGCGGCAGTGCCAAGTGGTGCAAGTACCGGCATTCACGAAGCGGTGGAATTAAGAGATAATAACAAAAAACTCTACGGCGGAAAATCTGTTTTAAAAGCCGTAAAAAATGTAAATACCATTATTGCCGATATTTTATTGGGCTGGGATGTGGCCGACCAAACCGGTATTGATAAAATGATGATAGAACTGGATGGTACCGAAAACAAAGGTAAACTGGGTGCCAATGCAATGCTGGCCGTAAGCCTTGCCGTGGCAAAAGCAGCAGCACTGGAAGCCAACCTTCCTCTATATCGTTACATTGGCGGAACCAATGCAAAAGTATTGCCCATTCCTATGATGAATATTTTGAATGGCGGTGCACATGCCGATAACAAAATAGATTTCCAGGAATTTATGGTAATGCCGGTAGGCGCAGGTAGCTTTAGCGAAGGCCTGCAATGGGGTGTTGAAATTTTTCATGCCTTAAAAACCGTTTTAAAAAAGAAAGGCTATAGCACCAATGTGGGTGATGAAGGCGGTTTTGCGCCCAA
>DEHT01000041.1:0-9549 GCA_002352045.1 Chitinophagaceae bacterium UBA2793
GGCATAAGTGGTGAGGCCGCTAAGCAGGTAGGTATTATTATGAAACAGTTAGCAGCCAATCATCAAATAATATCCATTACACATCAACCACAAATTGCTGCAAAAGCTGATGCTCATTATTATGTGTATAAGCAAATAGTAAATGATAAAGTAGAAACAAATATTCGCCCATTAAACAACGATGAAAGAATTGTAAACATTGCTCAAATGCTTAGTGGTGAAAAACCCACTGCTGCCGCTTTGCAAAATGCAAGAGAAATGGTTGGGAATTAATTGGCATTGATGTTTTCCGGGCAGTTAATAAATGCTAATTGAAAAGTCAATAATAAATTATTAATAACTGAAAAAGTGTTTTGGGTAAGGCAGTCATTATATTAATACTCATTTTAGCGCTATTACTGGGCTATGGCTTGCATAAGTTAATTAGGCGTTTTATAAACCCACGTTTGTCGGTCAATCATTTATTCCTGTTTTTTATGGCACATTTTATTGGTATATTTATTTTGTGCTTTATCATAAGTATTATCGTAATTAAACTAAAGGGTTTTTTATTTGCAGCATAAAAATAAATTACATTTACGCCATCAACTGTTCACATAAACAAAGAAAATATGAGCTACAATTTACTAAAAGGAAAAAGAGGAATTATTACAGGCGCCTTAGATGAAAATTCAATTGCCTGGAAAGTAGCAGAGAAGGCACATGAAGAAGGTGCCAGTTTTGTACTAACCAATGCACCCATTGCCATGCGTATGGGCGAAATCAACAAGCTGGCAGAAAAAACAGGTAGTAAAATTATACCGGCCGATGCTACCAGCACAGAAGAGTTGACTACTTTGTTTACTCAAAGCCAGGAAGTGCTGGGCGGCAAAATAGATTTTGTGCTACACTCCATTGGTATGAGTGTAAACATTCGCAAAAAAATACCATATACCGAAAGTAATTACGAGTACTTTATGAAAGGAATTGATGTAAGTGCCATGAGTTTTCATAAAATGCTGGCTGTAGCCAAAAAATTGGATGCTATTAATGAGTGGGGTAGCGTGGTGGCCTTAACCTATATGGCAGCACAAAGAACCTATCCTTTTTATACCGATATGGCCGATATTAAAGCCATGCTCGAAAGCATTGCCCGTAGCTTTGGCTACCACTATGGTGTAGATAAAAAAGTAAGAATTAATACCGTGTCGCAATCACCCACAAAAACCACTGCTGGTACCGGCATTAAAGGCTTTGGCGACTTTTTCGATTATGCCAATGCGATAGCCCCATTGGGAAATGCAAGTGCCGAAGATTGCGCTAACTACTGCATTACATTGTTCAGCGATTTAACCAAAATGGTTACCATGCAAAACCTTTTCCATGACGGTGGCTATTCTACCACTGGCGTAAGCAATATTGTAATGGAAAAATTGGGCGTGCAGGATTAATTTTATTTTGCCTCTCATTTCTAAACTAAATACTGTTAAATAAATTTTAATAGCCTTCTTTTTTAAGAAGGTTTTTTAATTGGGAATGGTTTTTGTCTTTATCCTATAAAAACTATTACAATTATGAAAAATCTATTTGGTATGCTATTAGCATCGTCTGTGTTGTTTTTTACATCTTGTTCAAAGGATGATAACAATGACCCAAGCGGGCCTTCGGCAGAAGTGGCAACTTCTTTAAAACAAGGCACCTGGCGCATTAGTTCTTATTCTGACAATGGAACGGTAAAAACCGACGTTTATAGTAGTTTCACTTTTACGTTTGCAGCAAATGGTACAGTAAGTGCAACCAACGGTTTATTAACTGCCAATGGCAACTGGAAAACACAAAGAGATGATGGCAAGCATGAGCTTGACTTAATTTTTACAACGCCGGCATTGTTCCAGGAAATAGATGAGGATTGGGAAATAGTAACTCAAAATTCAACACAAATAAGTTTAAAGGATGTAAATGATGCGGGAACAGAAACCGACCTGTTGGTATTTACCAAAAATTAATTCCCTCTAAAAACGCTAAAGCCCCTCGACTAATCGGGGGGCTTTTAAATTTTATGTACGCTAAATACTAAGCGAACTTAATATTCATCTTCATTAAAAAAGAAATCTTCCTGGCTTGGATAATCGGGCCAAATATCTTCCAAACCTTCATACAAGTCGCCTTCGTCTTCCAACTCCTGTAAATTTTCTATTACTTCAATTGGCGCACCACTGCGAATACTGTAATCAATCAACTCGTCTTTGGTTGCGGGCCATGGTGCGTCTTCGAGGTGCGATGCTAATTCAAGTGTCCAAAACATAATCCTATTTTTTTGCAAAAGTAATTTTTAGCCCGAAATAACCAAATGTATTTTTTAAACTGCATTGTTAAGATTTACTATATGTGCATATTGTGGTTATAACCCATAATAGCCAAAATATTTGCAATATATTCAGTCTTGGCATAAATCAATTATTTTCGAAGCATGTTAAAAGCAGAAAAAATAGAAAAATTTTACGGCAAACTTCATGTTTTAAAAGGGGTTGACATTGAGATTCAAAAAGGGGAAATAGTGAGTATTGTGGGCTCTTCGGGGGCTGGTAAAAGTACCCTGCTGCATATTTTAGGTACTTTAGATACAGCAGATAAAGGCAGTGTAACTATAGAGGGTAAACGAATTGATAACCTAAAAGGTAATGCCCTGGCAAAATTTCGCAATAAGCACATTGGCTTCGTATTTCAATTTCACCATTTATTGCCGGAGTTTACGGCTTTAGAAAATGTGTGTATTCCGGGATGGATAGCCGGAACAGCTAAAAAGGAAGTGGAACAAAGAGCCGAACAACTTTTAAAAAATTTGGGCCTTAGTCAAAGGCTGCAAAATAAGCCGCATCAATTGTCGGGTGGAGAACAGCAAAGGGTAGCTGTGGCAAGAGCGTTAATTAATCAACCATCCATTGTAATGGCCGACGAACCTACAGGAAATCTCGATAGCGAAAATGGCCGGGAACTGCATCACTTGTTTTTACAATTAAGAGACCAATACAAACAGAGTTTTTTAATAGTAACCCACAATGAAGAACTGGCGCAAATGAGCGACCGAATTGTTCACATGAAAGATGGAAGGGTAGTTGGGTGATAGGTTGATTGGTTGATTTGGAAATTTACAGATGAAGCGGTTGTGAATAGATTTAATTGTTCAATAGTATTTTTATTCTTTCCTCTACTTTATCTGCATTGGGCAACATAGCCTGTTCCAAAACCATATTCATGGGCACAGCCGGTAAATTCAATGCACCCATTACATCAACAGGAGCATCTAAATATTTAAAACAGGCTTTTGAAATGCGGCCGGCCAATGCTTCGGCAAAAGAATTATTTTGTTGCTCCTCGGTAAGCACTAAACATTTGCCATGTTTTTTTACAGTTGCAAAAATTAAATCTTCATCCAATGGAAACAAGGTGCGCAGGTCAATAATTTCTACTAAACCCTTTAATTTTTTGGCGGCTGCTTTAGCCCAATACACACCCATGCCATAAGTAATAATGCAGCAGGTTTCCCCATTGGCTATTGCATTGTCGTCGGCCTTTAATACAATATTCCCTTTGCCTAACGGTATAACATAATCGCTACCGGGTTCTACCATTTTAGCTTCTTCGGTTCCGGGCACCTTGCTCCAGTACAATCCTTTGTGTTCCAGCATTACCACAGGGTTCGGGTCTAAAAAAGCAGCTTTCATTAAACCTTTCATGTCGGCTGCATTGCTTGGATACACTACTTTAATTCCTTTGATGGTTAATAAAGTACTTTCCACGCTGCCGCTATGGTAAGGGCCGCCACCTCCGTAGGCACCAATAGGCACTCTTATTAAAGTTTGCACCGGAAATTTGCCACAACTTAAATAACAGCTCTTAGAAATTTCGGTTACCAATTGATTAAGTCCCGGGTAAATATAATCGGCAAATTGAACTTCTACAATTGGTTTTAAACCTACGGCGCTCATCCCTATGGTAGAGCCAATAATATATGCTTCCTGTATAGCGGTATTGAATACACGATGGTCGCCAAATTTTTCAGCAAGGGTAGCTGCTTCTCTAAAAACGCCGCCCAGCCTGCGGCCAACATCCTGTCCGTACAAAACGGCTTCGGGATATGCTTCCATTATTTCTTTGATGGCGAAAAGAGCTGCATCTACCATCAATACTTTTTCTTTTCCTGCAGGAGCCCTTTCCCCTTTTTCTTCTACAATTTTTTGCGGAGCAAAAACATAATCGCTTACTGATGCGGGGTTTGGTTCCGGAGATGCCACTGCATCATCAAAATCTTTTTTTACGGCTTTGGCTGTGGCTTTTTCTATTTGTAACAATTCGTTTTCTTCAACAGCATTTTGCATTAACCATGCTCTTAATTTTGGGACAGGGTCATTTTTATAATGTTGTTCCAAATCGTCGGAGGTTCTGTAAAATTCTTTTCTTACGCCGCTGGTGTGATGGCCAAGTAAAGGAACTTTTGCGTGCACTAACCAGGGTTTGCGGTTAGTTCTTACATCAGTTATCACCTGCTGCATTTTGGTAAAACTTTCTTCAAAGTTGCTACCATCAATGCTGATGCTTTTAATGCCGGTGAAGCCCTGGATAAAATCGTATGCAGTATTGGTTCTGGCTTCTTCTTTGGTTACACTAATTCCCCAATCGTTGTCCTGCACTAAATAAATTATTGGCAACTGATGCAAGGCCGCAAATTGAAATGCTTCGCTTACTTCGCCTTCGGTAACCGATGCATCACCCAATGAGCAAATTACTATTGGAGACTCACCAGCACTACCTTTCTGAAGAAGAAGGGAGTTGGTGCGTTCTAAAAATTTAAAACCCTGTGCCACACCGGTTGTAGGAATGGCCTGCATTCCGGTGGCGCTGCTTTGATGTATAATAGTTGGCTTATCTGCTCCTCTATAATTGGGATGATTGTAATATTCTCTTCCGCCAGTAAAAATATCGTTTCCTTTTGCCAGCAATTGCAACATTAATTCATAGGGTTTAAAACCAATGCCCAGCATCAAACTTTCGTCCCTGTAATAAGGGCTCACATAATCGCAGGGCAATAAATGAAAAGCGGTAGCTAATTGAATGGCTTCGTGGCCACGGCTTGTGCTGTGAACATATTTACAAATAGGCCTGTTGGCTTCATAAACTTCTGCCATTGCTTTGGCAGTGCACATAAGGCGATAGGCTTTAAGAGAAATATCAATCATCAAAAAGGAATAACAAGCTCAGTTTATAATGGCGCAAAAGTAGTAAATTAAACCCTCATTCAATTCAATTCTCATTCTCGTTCTTTTGCAAATGCAAAGGTAGGCCAGCTTCAAAAGCTGGCCTACCTTATAAAAAACAAAGATTATTTTAAAAACACTTTTAAACTTTTTAGCCTTCTTCTTTTACAAATACAATTCTTGCATGGTCGGCTTTATATATTTTATCAAAAAATGCTGCAAGTTCTTTGGTTTTATCAGCCGGAACTTTTACAGCTTCCTGGTAAAAGTACCGGGTATAAATTATTTTACTACCCTCAATTTTTACGGATGAAGCAAACTTTGCAAAACCCATATTTATTTCTGTATTGCCGGGCAACGATTCTGCTTTGTATCCAAGGGGAATGTTTATTTGAACGGTATCGTAGTCGGTAAAGCCCATATTAAAATGAAACCCAAATTTCCTGGAACTGGCATCTTTAATTTTAAAAGATGATGCCGATAAAATATTGGGATTAATAAACAATCTTTTTCCTGTTACCGATGCATAGTTTGCAACCTTTAACTTTACCTCTTCGGAAATAGATGGCAATGAACCAATACTTGTTTTTGTGTGTGAATAATTTTCTACTTCGTAAGAAGATAGCTCGAATTTATTTGCCATATATGATTTCAAATCTTCTTTTGACATTTGAGTCAAATAACCATCCAGCCTGTCTTGCTGTAAACCATTATATTTAGTAGAGATGTTTGCCTGCAAATTACCTTGTTCATCAACATTGGCAATTATACTACGAACCTGTAAATTATCTTTTGGTTTATATGCCGGAGTATTAACCAATACACCACCGTTTTCAGTAATTAACAATGCATTTCTATTTCCGGTAAACGAACCCATATAACCTGGTAAAACATTTTGATTGGTACATTCCAGCCAAATACTGTCTTTGTTGTTAGGCACACATAGTATTACGTGGTTAAATTGATTGCTTGTAAAATCTTTAATTATTTCATCTTCATTTCTGCCTGCTTTTACTAGCGCCACATGGCTTTTAATACCTGCTTCTTTTAAAAGGGCAAACATATAATTGGTTAGGGCTTTGCAATCGCCATAACCATTGGTAGCCACAAAATTTGCATCCAGGGTTTGCCATCCACCAATACCTAACTGAATACTTATATAACGGGTATTTTTTTGTAGAAAATTGTAAAGTATGTTTACTTTTTCAGTTGTGGTAGAAAGATTTTTGGTAAGGCTTTGAACTTTTTCTTTTACAGAGGCTGTTAGCTCGTCTCTACCTGCATTGAGTTGATACATAAAGTTTCCAAACTCCTGCCAGTTGTTCATGCTGCCCGAATATTTTTGCATTTCAAAGTTTGAGGGAGCCAGTAAAACCGCCGGCGTAATTTCGTGCCAGGATGGAGCATATACTTCTTCTTTTAATGCCGGGTAATTGGTCAAAATCCAGGAATACTCTTTATTCTTTTTTACTTCGGTGATTTGAGGTTCTCCGGTGTAGTTGAAAGACTTGAATCGTAAAATATAATCTGCCGGTGCTGCAATTTTAAGGTTGCTTGCTTGCACCGAAACTTTTTCATTGATAACCGGTATCCATGATGGTAAATGAAAAATTCCGTCGTAATCTATTTCGTAAGTATATTCAACAGTGTACGGGTATGCTTTGTGGCTGAAGCTGTGAAACTTTACCCGGTCAGCATCTGCCAGGTTTGACTCGGAAGTGTTACTGTAATCTTTTATCTCGCTTTTTTTAATGGAACGTATTTTAATTCCCGAAGCATCGTACAAGTTGCCTTCTATGTTACTTACTTTACTAAGTTTATCGTAATGCGCTACGCAGTTTGCATAATCATCGGCAGAGCTATTTAATATAGTATAAACAAAATGTTTTCGAACAATGGCATTCCCTTTTGATTTTATTAAAACATCTAAATTGGATTGGCGAATCACCATATCTGCATCCTGCAAAAGATTAGCCGGAATAGTAGAAACCGGGTATTGCGAAAATGCTATACTTGCGATGCTTACAAAAAGTAAAGAAAACAATATTGACTTTCGTTTCATGTGGTTCTTTAATGAAGTTAAAAGTGCTAATGATTTTTGCACCTATTACAAAGCTTACTATTTTGGTAGCATTAGCTTAAAAAAAAGAGATTCAAATTGGTAAAAATTATTTCTTTTTAAATACAATTTGTTCGGCATGTTTTTTTACAACCATATCAAAAAATTCTCGCAACACTTCATAATCTTCCTGAGAAAAAAATGTTTTGTTCAGTTTCAATTGTGTTTTTAAAGAAACTTCTGTGTCATTTTTTGTAATAATGTATTCAAAATTACCATCGGCTTCATTCAATGTAGCCCTTACTGATTTGGGCGTTTCGTCAACTACAAAGCCGGCAGGTATTTGAATTTTGAAATAATAAGTTTCATCCATTTTAAAAGGCAATTCAACCGGGTATTTCCTATCGGGATTTTTAAATAAATTTTCCTTCATACCTTCTTTTAACATGGGGTTAAAATAGATGATATTTGCATTTTCGTCTCGCTCAATGTTGATGTTGTAGTTAACCTGTAAATCTTTTTCAAGGTCTTCTTCGTTTTTCAGTTGTACATTTTCTGCAGCATATTCGCCACTGTAAGAATCTATAATTCTTTTATCGAATGATGACCTGCCTTTTTCTTTAATTTCCTTTCTGGCAGCAAAAGATTCGTAATAGCCCGGCATGGACGACAATGACCCTTTCCATACATTTTTAAGAGCTGAATCGTTCAATAAAGAGATAGCCGTAATTTTCTTTTCAAGCAAACTAAAAGCATCCATGGGCACTATTTCCGAAACATAATCAATAAGTACAGCCGTACCATTGTAACAGTACGATGGAATGCTGCCAAACTTTAAAGTAGGTTTACTGGCGTCCAAAAAAAATGAACCTTTAGAAGTTTCTAATTTTGTAATTACATAATTGTATTGGCTTAAAATAGGGTATCTATTATTAGCAATGCCATTTTCCCTTGTGCTTAAAATTAAAGGGAATGCATTTAAACCAACTTTCTTTAAAAGCATGGTGAGCAAAAGATTAATATCCTGAACATAACCTTTTTTAGATTCAAATATTTTTTTTAATGGCTGTGAAGCATATATTCCATAAATGCCATCGCTTGTAAAATTTTTTTGAATGGAATAGTAAATGGTTTTGGCCATTTCAACCGTATCGTTTTTATTTAAGTTGAGCGAATTGATATAGTTATCGGCCCAACTGTTGGGCTCTTTAAAATCGCCGCCAAATTCAGGGTCTTTTAATAATTCAACGGATGCTTTTCCCCAGGAGCCCATAATATCTTCGTAAGGTGTTTCAGGGAATTTTCTACCTATTAATTGAAATTCAATTTTGGACAAATAGTTTTCCAAAGAAGAGGTATAGCTTTCTTCAATTAAAGCAGGCACATCTTTCATTACCCATCTTGTAATACTGTTGTTTGAGTTTATGGATATTAAATCGTCTTTTTGTGTAATTATTTCTGCGGCAATTCTAATAACATAGTTCGTTGCTTTGTATTTTGATTCCTTTACAAAAAAATTAGTGTTTCCTTTTGCTACAAAAGCATAATCAAAGTACTCGGGTAAATTAAGATTGTACTCACTCCATAAACGAGGGTAAGAGCCTTGGAAACTCCAGGGTTGAAGGTTAAATAAAAAATCGGATTTTATAGTATAACTTATATCGAGTATGGAACCTTCTTTAACCGCCGGTAAGGTGAATTTTTTTATCACTCTTTTTTTATCAACTACTTCTTTAAAAATATTGTCTTTATCAAATTTAGTGGCTTCTACTTTTCCGTTCACAATATTATAGGTAGTTGCACTCACCGATTCTAACGATTCTTCTAAGTTGGATTTATCGTTTCTATACAATGGAATTTTTACAGTGGCTAAATCAAATCCTTTGGAGCCAATAATTTTTACTCTTCTCTGAAATTTATAAATTAAACTGAAATAGCCTTTATTGTTTGCTTCAAAAGAGCTTTTACCAACATCTGCCAGTATTACAGCACCATAACTGGTATCTACTGTTTTAGGGTCTAGATCGAAATCAGAAGTTATAATTTTGTCAAAATTTACCGGGCACTTTTGTGCATGAATTGCCACTGGAAAAAGGAAAGCACATAAAAGGCTAAGGATTACATTTTTTGTCATTAAATGGGTTTTTAGAGTGCAGCAAATATAAGTGGATAGGTTATAAAAAAAATAAGCCATCGAAAATATCAATGGCTTATAACAATTAAAAAATATTAAAATTATTTGCAATTCGCATCGGT
>DEHT01000041.1:9554-9736 GCA_002352045.1 Chitinophagaceae bacterium UBA2793
GCAATTAGTTTTGCAATCATACTATCATAATAAGGTGGAATTACATAGCCGGCATATACATGGCTATCTACTCTTACACCATGTCCGCCGGGGGTGTGTAATACAGTTATCTTACCGGGGCTTGGCCTAAAATCGTTGTAAGGATCTTCTGCATTTATCCGGCATTCAATAGCATGCATTTG
>DEHT01000057.1 GCA_002352045.1 Chitinophagaceae bacterium UBA2793
GATAAACTTGAAATTGATATCAGCAGGGAAAAAGCACCCGTGTTTAAGAAATGGCTTGACAGGTAACTCTGATACTATCAACCACGCTTGATTTGAAAATAAATACGTTTCGTATGGATAAATTTTTCGGGCACCCTAACAAAAACAATATTTGCTGTAAATGACAGTATTAGATGACACAGTATGAAATTGTATTGGTAAAACGCAGTTGGCGAACACTAAGAAATATTAACCCCGAAATATTAGCCGGTACTTTTTATGGAAAACTATTTACCGAAAGGCCTGCTTTGAGGCGCATGTTCCCAAAAGAAATGAGTTTGCAATATCAAAAACTAATGGATATGCTCAATACCATTATTGCCCGTCTTGAAAACATAGATACAGTAGATGATGAAATAATGAATATGGGCAAAAGACATTTAGGCTATGGTGTAAAAAAAGAACATTACGGGTTGGTGGGTAATGCATTTTTATGGACCCTGGAACAGGGGCTGGGACCCGACTTTACCAAAGAAGTAAAACAAGCATGGATGAATTGCTATAATTCGCTTGCTCAAAAAATGATTAGATAGTTTATATTATGCTTCTACTATCTCCACATCTTTTTCATTTAACAAAGGCAGGTTTTTAAATCGTAAAAAAATATTGCCGGTGGCCACCACATCTTTTTGGCAATAGTTGGCAATTCTTTTTAAATTTTGTTTTCGAAGTTCTTCATCACCATTCCAAAACAAGTCGCCCACCATACTGCCATCAATATCATCTTTGGGAGATGGTACTCCCAAAGCAGCCGCTAATAATTTTAAGGAAGTGTAATGTTTGTAATCGCCAAAACGCCAGTATTGAAAACTATCCACCATATTGGTTTCCCAGGGTTTCATGTTTTGAAAATCAAGATAGGGCGGAATGGCCATTCCATTAATTACTAAACGGCGGCAAATAAAAGGGATATCAAACTCTTTAATATTGTGCCCGGCAAAACACCATTTTTTATTATTGCTTTCAATTTTATTTACGGTTTTAAGAAACTGCTGTAAAATTTCTTTCTCGTCAAATCCATAAAAAGATTTCACCCGCATTTTTATATGTGGCTCCTTTGTAAAATAACCCATACTAATACAAACCACTTTAGCAAACTCTGCCATTACCCCTGCCCTTTTTGAATAAAATTCTTCCGCAGTAGAATCGGCGGGCAAACTGTAACGAATCTTTTCTTGCCAAAGTATTTTCCATTCCTCCTCTAAATCTTGAAACGATGGCGAAACGGAAGCTGTTTCAATATCAATAATTATTAAATCTTCGGTGCGGATATGATGCATAAAAATATTTTAAAATTAAGCGATGTTTTTTCAGCCATGATAAATATACTACTGTTTGCATTCAACAAAAAGCCCCGTTCAAAAAATTGAACGGGGCATATCATTAGCAAATTAGCATATTAGCTAATCAACACATTAATCTTCTATCTTCACTTTACCTTTTGATTTAGCTATTACTTCTTCAGCGATATTGTTAGGCGCTGGATTGTAATGGCTGAACTCCATGGTAGAAGATGCACGACCTGAAGACAATGAACGCAATTGCGTTACATAACCAAACATTTCGCTTAATGGAACTTTTGCTTTAATAACCTGCAGGTTATTACGGCTGTCCATACCTTCCAGCATACCTCTGCGACGGTTTAAGTCACCGGTAACATCACCCATGTATTGATCAGGCGTTAATACTTCTACTTTCATAATTGGTTCAAGCAATACCGGTTTTGCTTTGCGGCCTGCTTCACGGAAACCGGCTTTAGCACACAATTCAAAACTCATGGCATCAGAATCCACATCGTGGTAGCTACCATCGTGTACACGAACTTTCATATCTCTTACCGGGTAACCAGCCAAAACACCAGTAGTCATTGAGGTTTCAAAACCTTTTTGAATAGCAGGTAAGAATTCTTTTGGAATAGAACCACCAAACAAGTCGTTCACAAACTGGAAGCTTTTGCCTTCGTTTTCTTTCAACCACTCTTCATCTGCCGGACCAAAATCAAACATAATGTCGGCGAACTTACCACGACCACCCGATTGTTTTTTCAATACTTCACGGTGAGTAATGGTTGCATTAAATGCTTCTTTATAGGCAACCTGTGGAGCACCCTGATTAACCTCTACTTTAAATTCACGACGCAAACGATCAATGATAATTTCTAAGTGAAGCTCACCCATACCACGTAAAATGGTTTGACCGGTATCTTCGTCTGTGTTAACACGTAAGGTTGGATCTTCTTCCACCAGTTTAGCAATAGCCATACCCATTTTATCAACGTCGGCCTGAGTTTTAGGCTCAACAGCGATAGCGATTACAGGCTCCGGAATAAACATATTTTCCAAAGTGATTGGATGGTCTTCATCGCACAAAGTATCACCGGTTTTAATTTCTTTGAAACCTACAGCCGCAGCAATATCACCTGCTTCAATAAAGTCAACAGGGTTTTGTTTGTTGGCAAACATTTTCATAATACGAGAGATACGCTCTTTCTTACCACTTCTAACGTTCAATACATAACTACCTGCATCTAAATGTCCGCTATAGCACCTAAAGAAAGCCAAACGGCCCACAAAAGGATCGGTCATAATTTTAAAAGCCAAAGCTGCAAATGGTTCTTTTGCATCGGGCTTACGGATAAGTTCTTCTCCGGAATCGGGATCAGTACCTTTAATTGCTTCAATATCCAAAGGACTGGGCAGGTAACGGCAAACCGCATCCAGCGCTGTTTGTACACCTTTATTTTTAAAAGAAGATCCGCACATCATTGGCACTATGCTCAAATCAATTGCTGCTTTACGAATAGCTGTATGAATTTCATCTTCAGAAATTGTATCCGGATTATCGAAAAATTTCTCCATCAAATTATCATCATACTCGGCCACTGCTTCTACCAGTTTAGCTCTCCACTCATTAGCTTCTTCTACCATATCAGCAGGTATTTCTATCTCATCATATGTCATCCCTTCTGTTTCATTATGCCAAATAATACCTTTCATTTTAATAAGGTCAACAACCCCTTTAAAAGTATCTTCAGCACCTATTGGCAATTGTAATGGAACGGCATTTGAACCCAGCATTTCCTTTACTTGTTTTACCACATTTAAAAAATCGGCACCTGCACGATCCATTTTATTTACAAATCCAATACGAGGAACAGCATAACGATTAGCCTGGCGCCATACCGTTTCACTTTGTGGTTCTACACCATCCACCGCACTAAACAATGCAATCAAACCATCCAATACCCGCATACTACGCTCTACCTCTACGGTAAAATCCACGTGGCCCGGGGTATCAATAATATTAAAACTATATTTTTTACTATCTGGGGTAGTTTTTCCCAATGCAGTAGGAAAATTCCACTGGCAGCTCACCGCAGCAGAAGTGATAGTGATACCACGTTCTTTTTCCTGTTCCATCCAGTCGGTGGTAGCAGCACCATCGTGCACCTCACCTGTTTTGTGAATCATACCTGTGTAACGCAGGATACGTTCGGTAGTAGTGGTTTTACCGGCATCAATATGAGCGGCAATACCAAAGTTTCTCTGAAATTTTAAATCAGCCATTTTATTTTAGTATTTAGAATTTAGTGTTTGAAATTTATTTTTTTGAGCCCGGCTTTTGAATCTCTGTTGATCTTCATTGGCGTCGCACTCTTGTACAGTATATCTCTTTTGAAAAGGCCCCTGACAAATGATGAATTACCCCGAAGAACCGGGGCAAAAATGGGGCGATATGTATAGTTAAGCTCTCATACAATGCTAAATTGTCCGGCTTCAAACTAATACTGCGGGAGCATTTAGCGGCGCAAAGGTAAGGGTTTATTAGGAAAATGGAACGCCGATTGCCATGTTTTTTATAATGTCAACCTTCGCACTATTTTTAGTACAGTAGTGTAAGAATACTCAACATTTTCTAAAACGCCAAAAAGTGTATCTACATTATAAATCCTGGGTATGCTTGATTGGCATCAATGAAAACAAGGGGTAGATATAGGTATGTCTTTTTTGTTATTATTTACTGCCAATAAGTAGATTTATAAGATATCTTCAATCAAGAAAAATATTTTTTTATCTACCGAAGCGCAATTTTTATATAGCTTGATTTTTAACTTAACAAGATCACCAGGTATATAGTTTGCTGGTATTTGGAATGCATGTTTTATTGGCAAATAATAAACTGTAGAATCTAAAAAAAGCTTAAATCTTAAACAAGTAGTTATTGTTAAATATTCCTTTGGGTCTAATTTTCCTTTGCATTCCTGTTTATGAATATTGGGATACTTTCCCCAACTATCAAAGTACCCCCACACAACAGCCATTTTTGTTTTTGATTGAATATCTTTTTGAAAACTGATGAGTTCGTTGTAGTTGTTTAAATTTTTAAGTTGAGCACTTGATTTCAAAGCATAAAATATCAACAGTCCTACTAAAATATGTGTTTTCATAAAAATTTATTTATTTACTCTTTCTAATCATCGTAACAATATAAGGATGCATACAACACATAAGCATCAAAAATATCACCATCGCTCTACTTCAAGTTTATTCAAAACCTCCCAATTATTATTTTTTTCGGAGAGGAAATATGCATTTGTTTTTCCTGACTTGACACTCGCTTTTATTGTAATAAAAAAAATAGCTTTATCAGTTGCCATATAAGGCCTGGAAATAATAATTTGTCCTGCATAAGAGCTATCTACTTTTTCTACAGTACCCGAAGGCTTTAAATTGTATCGCCCCGTTTGGTTTATTTTTTTTACATCCAATGCCTGTAACATATTCTGCTTGTTACCGGAGATTAGGCTTTCAAAAGCACTCAGATTATTTTCCTTTAATGATGATACTATTGAAGTGGCAAGGACTTTTGAATCATGTATAACTGTATCAATGAGTACATTTATTTTTTGACCGCCGCTTATTGACGAAACAATGCTATCTCCGGGTACTAAAAAAAAACTCCCCGTTTTATATGCTATTGTATCTGTAAAGTTTAAAAAATTACTATTTACAATATCATAAAAAGTATTATCTTCTGGTTCATTTACAGTTGTACAACCCCAAAGTAAAAAAATTATTAATGCTGTAATATTAATATATCTCATATCTAAAAATATTGGCTGAATTTAATTACAACATTCCCTGCATTGGTGTCATCTACTATTACGTTAAATGCATCTCTTTCAAACCCTAGTCCGAAATCATAAACGCCTTCACTTATGTTATTGTGAGTAGTTCCCAGGTGTACAAATTCATGGAGAATAGTTACTGCTAATAAAAAGGCTGTAGCTTCTTGGGTACTTTGAAGAAATGCATGTTCCAAACCTCTTACATAACTTGCTCTGATATGTAATGTATTAATGCCGTTGTTTTTATTATAATATCCAAAACGACCATTCATTTCTTCAACCTTAATAGTTGATACTTTACAAAATAACCCTCTAAGCCACAGTTATAAAAGCAATTGAGAACTTGTTAACGCCGCTTTATCTTTTTTCAAAATAGTGAATAAATTTTTTACTTATCTACTGCAGAAATTCTATTCTCCTTAAGGAAAATAAAAGTTTGATTATTATTCCAATCCGCAAAGTCTACCCAGTCAATACGTGCATTAATTTTTTTGTCTGTTTGAATGATTAAAACAGGATCATTCGAAAATAACTTATAGTCGAGTGTGATTTTTCTTAAGTCTTTTGAAATAGTCTCAATATTACTTATCGCATTATACTCAGAATAAATTGAATCTATTTGCTTACCAGTTTTATTTGTTAAATAAACAAAAAAATCTTTAGGCATTGGAGGCGGTACATTTTTATAACTTATCCCTTTATCAAATAAAAAAATTGAATCTTGAAGTGAGATGCAGGTACCAAAATCACAGAATCCCCAGGTTGCTTCAAAAACTCTCCGTTCTTGGTATATATGTAATAAAAGTGGGGATTCCTGAGATGGATAAGGCACAGGGATGTTTGCTTCGATTGTCTTTGTTTGGTTCAGATCAATTTTATCTTTGATTTCTATTTGAGGATTTTGTATTTTAATTGAATCAATTAATGTAGAGGATTTGTTAACTATTTTAATTTTAGCAGTAGAAGGTTGCCCTTTGCATGATGACAATAATAATAATATAAAAACTCCTATCAGTTTATACAATTTCATCCCTATTGATTTGTGGGTTTTAATTGTGTGTTAGAATAAATTCCATTCAAACATGTCGAACAATCTTGAATACCATCATGGGGATTTACATCATATCCTTTAGATATATTAAAATCGAGAGGCGTTAAATATTTTAATTCTCCATTCAACAATTTCTGATAAATCTCATTCGCTACGGATTGGTTAGAATTAAAAATAGGAAAAACGTACGACTGGGCTAAAATAATTCCAACGTTATTATTAAATAAATCCATTGTTTTTTCTATGCTTAATGTAGGAGGAACTTCACTTTCATGAGCAATTCCAAATTTGTCAGCGATGCTCTCCAAATTTTGATTTTTCCCACAATCTCTTTCATTCATGGCCATCCAGAAGGCATGTCGAAATGCATCCCCTTTGCCATTTAGAAGACTTCCAGGGGGAAACCGATTTTGGGCTTCTTGAAGGGCTACAGGTGTATTTTTCTT
>DEHT01000040.1:0-10175 GCA_002352045.1 Chitinophagaceae bacterium UBA2793
AATGCCCTCATCTATTTCGGGAAGAACAGGAGTAGTTAAAGTAACTTTTAAAAAAGTATCAGTATAGGTTGATACATTGGAATATTCATCTTGGGTAAACGAAAAATGTTTATCCAAATCAAAAGTATTTTCGGCACTACTTTTACTACGTTGTGCCAGTACAAAGTAATGTGGCCCTTTGATTATGTAAAGCGCATGAACATAATCTCCGTTTTTTAATTTTTCTTTTACCTGCATTGCAGGGTAGCCTTTGAAAGTTTTATACTTTCGGCTTAACTGTTTATCAAAAATTTCTGCACTTCTAAAGGATGTTTCTATTAAAGCCAAATCAAAGCTATCGGCTTCTAAAAAATCGTAATTATATACCGCTTTCTTAAAAATTAAATACGCATCTCCGGTTTTCTTATTGCCGGTTTCAAACTCCCACCTATTACCTTGTGCAATATTTAAATAACTATGAGCTTCTGTTAAACCATTTAAATTAAAACCGGCATCCTTTGGAGAAAAAACCACCGGCTTGGTTAAATACTCTTTGAGTTGAATAGAAGAAAAAAATCTCTCCCCTTCTTCACCCTGCACATAATTGTTTTTTCCACTCATTTTAAAAATAATTACTTCGTAAGGGGTATAAAAAATATGGTAGCGTTGCAAGTCACCCCTTCGGGTTCTGTTCACAATATCAATTCCACTGTATCCATTTACTTCAATATTATTTTTTGAAATGATATTGCCCGGAATAAATTCATACAAAAGGCTATCTGTTTTTTTACCGACCTCATTTGTGGCATAATGAATAAAAGATGCATAGGTTTTTACTCTTGTAACCATATAGTAAGAACCATTGCTCATATCGGCATACTGCACCCTGTTTAAAGGTTGATAATTGCTTTGCAAAGAATACAAGGGGCCCGGAACCTGTACAGAAAAAAAATTATCCTCACTTACCTGCCTGCTAAATTTCACCGGCACTTTCATTTCGGTGATAGCCTCTTTTTGGGCAGCATCTCTATCGGCCATTTTTACCGACCTTAGTGTATAGCCCATTTTTTTTAAAAGTTCTATTACACCTCTTTCACCGGGTAAATGTGCAGCGCCTACTCCTACAAAAAGCGATTGCATTTTAATAATACTGTCAATTGAGTTTGCCTGTATTTCGTTTCTGCGGTATAAAAATTTTTCTCTAAACGCAATGGATTTTTCCATTTTATTATCCAGCGAATCCATCAGGTCAAGATCGCCATTGCGGTATGCTTGCTGTAATTTTTGAATTAAGCTGCTAACCGATTCTCCATCGAGGTCGAATGATTTTTTCTTTTTTTCATTCGCCATATCCCGGTAAGCTTCCATAACCAACTTTTCCGATTCGTAATAATCTTCAACCCCTGCTGCCGTTTTACCCAACTTTCTTCCTGCCTGAAAAATATAGAGATCCAAAAATGTATCTTCTTCAAAATCTTCCTGCACTTTATAGGAACGATACAATAAACTATTTACAACAGGCGGCTCTGTACTGAGCGCAGCTTTAAGCTGGTCTTCGTAATGTGTAATTTTAAAACTGCTTTCATACAAAAACTGATTACCACCTGGCTGTGAAAAATGTGCAAAATTATCGTTAAGCCTTGCAAGTCTCACCATTTGAGCCTGCCACAAGTCGGGGTTTAATTCCAGGGCAACTGCATCTACCTGCTTCAAAGCATAATAAAACGAATCGCTTAAATGAAAAGCCAGTTTATTGCTTACATGCATGGTACCAAAAAGGTAGGATGCTTTTTGTAACCCATTGCCGGATATTTCCCACAATAAGCCCTGGTATTTTTGATTGGCTTGTTGAGCTTGAATGCTAATACATAAAAATGCTGTAAGGCAAAAGGCGATAACTTTCTTCACTATCATTCTATATTAAATTGGATGAGGCAAGGTAAAATTGAGTATAAAAAAAGCAATCTTCAAAAAAAGATTAAAATTTTAGGTTTGCATATTGAGTTTGATTGATTGGTTTTAGACAACGGTGAAAGAGGCTTGCAAAATTTGGCACGCAAATACAATTAAAAAGTCTTATTTTTGCGCTCCTTAAAATCATGCCGTAACATGATATATGCCTCAAAAAAGGCTCCTATCTCTGTAACAAATACAGTATCTGGCATGTGATAACAAATTAAAACCAGTTTATTACATGAAATTATCGCAATTTAGATTTGATCTGCCCCTAAACCTTATTGCTCAGCATCCTACCAAAAAAAGAGAAGAAAGTCGCCTGATGGTGATTGACCGCAAGACCGGCAATATTGAAAATCGTCATTTTAGAGACATNNAAAATTGAAGTTTTTCTTTTAAGAGAGCTGAACAAAACCAATAAACTTTGGGATGTAATTGTGGATCCTGCCCGTAAAATTAGGGTTGGCAATAAACTATATTTTGGTGAAAGTGATGAACTGGTAGCCGAAGTTATTGATAACACTACCAGCCGTGGACGCACCATTCGGTTTTTGTGGGATGGCACCGATGATGAGTTTCGCCAGATGCTCGATTTTATGGGTGAAACACCGCTGCCAAAATATATTAAACGTAAACCCGAAGAAGAAGATAAAGAGCGTTACCAAACTGTATATGCAAAACATGAAGGTGCAGTAGCTGCTCCAACAGCAGGTTTACACTTTAGTAAAGAGCTAATTAAAAGATTAGAAATACAGGGTATTCGCTTTGCAGAAGTAACCCTGCACACCGGCTTAGGCACTTTTAGGCCTATTGAGGTTGAAGATTTGAGTAAACATAAAATGGATGCCGAATATTATAAGATAGACGAAACTGCCTGCACTATTGTAAACAAAGCAAAAGAAACAGGTCATCGCATTTGCTCAATTGGTACCACTACCATGAGGGCAATGGAAACATCTTATACAGCGCAGCATTTATTAAAGCCATCCGAAGGTTGGACTAATCATTTTATTCATCCACCATACAACTTTAATATAGCAGATAGCTTAGTAACCAATTTCCATTTGCCTAAAACCAGTTTATTAATTATGGCTTGTGCATTTGCCGGCTACGATTTAATGATGGAAGCTTATCAAAAAGCTATTAAAGACAAATACCGTTTCTTTAGCTATGGCGATGCCATGCTCATAATCTAATAATCGCTTTACTTAAGAAATAAGAAGGCCGTTCCAAAAATTAATCTTTGGAACGGTCTTTCGATTTTGTGTCACGGAACGGAGTTGAACCCCTGTCTGCCGACAGGCAGGGTTACGACCATTGCTGATCTCCCCGATTCTTAAATCGGGGCGTGCCCACCAATTCTACCAGCACCCAATATTAATTTCTCTAAATAAACCCGGCTCTTCTTTTTTTTTAATTTGATATTCTCTACTAAGGGCCGCTTCTCTCGTTGTATATGGCTCAAAATATTTTAACTCCCAGGGAACTCCAAATTTTGTAGCTTTTACATATCCAGAATTATTGCGCAACATTCTTGCCTCGATATTTTTGCAGGAACCTGTATAATATCTATCCAGCTTTGTGGAATATAAGATGTAAACAAAAAACATAGCAATAAAAAAGGCCGCAAAAAATTACTTTTACGGCCTTCTACTTTTTTGTGCCCCGGAACGGAGTTGAACCGTTACGGCCATTGCTGGCCACAGGATTTTAAGTCCTGCGTGTCTACCAATTCCACCACCGGGGCAACACTATTTTTTGTTTTTTTTCAAAAAATTTTTCACTTTATAAAAGTGAAAAAAAATCCCCCGAAAAATCGGGGGATAATCTTTTGAGCGGAAGACCGGGCTCGAACCGGCCACCCCGACCTTGGCAAGGTCGTGCTCTACCAAATGAGCTACTTCCGCAAGAATTAAAGAACTTTATCTCCCCAAATTGTCGATTGATTTTTTGGGACTGCAAAAATAAGGTTTGATAACTAACTACAAAATTATTTTTGCCTATTTCAAAAAAAAATTATGACTTGTATTTAGGGTTGTATAATGTGTTCTCTGGTACAGTTACTTTTGGCGCCTTGTAACGATGCTGGTACAAATTATAACAGCCGCCCAATACAAAAGCCAGTACTAAAAATATTTGGCAAAACCAGATAAAACGTGAAGTAGAAACCCAGTTGTGCGTTACATCTTTTCCTGAATTGTCAATAATTTCTTGTGCCATGTTGGATGTTTGCTGCAAAAATAGGGGCTTATTTATTTGTTTCCAACAATTTCTGAAAAGGTTTTTAGCTTTTTAATAAAATAATCCCACACTATACTTCCTTTATAAACCCCCACAGCAACTTCTTTTTTAGAAGAAGGAAATATAGATTTTTTTTGTTCAAAAACTATCCAATATAAAAAATGTATATGTGCTTTTAATATGGCTATAAAAGTAGTTGCATCTCCGGTGAGTAAAGACTTCCACGCTGCTACCCCATCTAATAAAAGCCGAAATGGAATTTTTTTAATGGCTGCTCCCAAAGGCAAATTTTTATAGAGCATTATTAGGTTATTCCTAAAATTTAGAAAAGTCTTTCGCTTATTACCTTGTGGTAAGGTACCCCCACCTACATGATAAACCACAGATGCAGGTTGAACCATTACTTTATAGTCTTGTAAATGCAATCGCCAGCAAAAATCAATTTCTTCCTGGTGAGCAAAAAAGTATTCGTCGAGCCCTCCAAGTTCTTTATAAACTGAAGCTTTTACAAACATAGCCGCACCGGTAGCCCAAAAACATTCTGCTACCGAATCATACTGTTTCATATCTTCCTCGCAATGTTCAAAAACTCTACCTCTGGCAAAGGGATATCCCAAATGATCTATCCAACCTCCCGCAGCTCCTGCATATTCATATAAATTTTTATGACGATATGCCAAAACCTTTGGCTGGCAACAAGCAATTCGCCAATCTGTTTCCATTAACTCAATTACCGGTTCTATCCAGAAAGGAGTAACTTCTACATCACTATTGAGTAAAACAAAATAGTCGGTTTCAATTTGTTTTAATGCTGTATTGTATCCTTTGGCAAAACCTTGGTTATTGTTGTTTAGAATTAATTCAACCTGAGGATAGTTTTCTTTTAAAAACGAAATGGAATCATCAGTAGATGCATTGTCGGCAACCACTACTCTTTTATTTGCATAACTGCTACTCAAAACCGAAGGAAGAAATTGTTGAAGATATTTCCTGCCATTCCAGTTTAGAATAACAATAGCTACCTGTGGCAAGGGAGCAATATATTTTTCTGCGGTGGACATGAAAAAACTTTAAGCAAACATAACTTATTTAACTAAAGCTGGCCCAACTCATTTATATACTTTAAAAGACATTTGTTATTTTTAACCATGCTTCAGCAAATATTTAACTGGCGAACTTTACTGGCAATTGCTGCAATACTTATTGTGTCGGCCACTATTTTCTACTCAAATTTTTTGGCCAAAAAAATTGCCTCCGAAGAAAAACAAAAAATGGAGCAATGGGTAGAAGCTGTAAAGGAAGTAAATAGCAGTACTTCACAAAGTATATTGTCTTCAAAAATTCTTACGGAAAACAATAGGGACATCCCCATGATTGCGGTTACTGAAAAAGGCGACATTCTCGACCATTACAATATTGATACCATCGGCATTACAGATACCGAAGAACATTTGCAAAAAAAATTAAGCGATTTCAAAAAAAAGAATACTCCAATTGTTTGGAAAAATCCATTAGACAGCTCACAAGTCAACCTGGTATATTTTGGAGAATCGGCCTTACTAAAGCAAACCCGCTATTTTCCTATAATACAATTATTGGTAGCTGCATTGTTTATTATTGTAACATTGGTAACTGTTTCAACCAGAAATAAAAGTACCCAAAACCAGGTGTGGGCAGGTATGGCAAAAGAAACCGCTCACCAATTGGGTACACCTTTATCGAGCCTGCAAGGCTGGGTAGAAATGCTGAAAGAGCAAGCAGGTTCCCAAAAAATTGCCACCGAAATGAGTAAAGACGTTGACAGGCTTAAACTGGTAAGTGATCGCTTTGGAAAAATAGGCAGTACGCCGAAATTGGAAGAAGCAGATGTGGTAGAACAAATATCACAAATGGTAGCATATATAAAAAGGCGTGCACCCGAAAAAGTTTTGTTTAACATTGAAACCACCGGAGAACAACATATACCTGTAATGATGAATGCACCACTTTTTGATTGGGTAATAGAAAATCTTTTAAAAAATGCATTGGATGCAATGGATGGCAAAGGGAACATTAAAATCCACATAAAAAATGAAACTGTACAGGTAGTTATAGATGTGAGCGACACNNACCAAAAAACGAGGCTGGGGCCTGGGTTTATCGTTAAGCAAGAGAATTATTAATCAATACCACAAAGGTGAACTCTCCGTAAAAAGCAGTGAACCGGGCAAAGGCACTACTTTCAGAATTCTATTGAGAAAATGATAGAAATTTATTTATCAAAAGCGAAGTTTTTACATTTGCAATTCATAAAATAAAATGATACAAGTATCATATATACCTGCGGCGATGGCGAAATTGGTAGACGCACTACTTTGAGGTGGTAGCGCCTGAAAGGGTGTGGCGGTTCGTATCCGCTTTGTCGCACACCACTAAAAGAGGTTGTCTCAAAACAAAGAGTCAGCCTCTTTTTACATTTATATAAAAAAATGAGAAAATTTATTATAAAAAAAATACAGTCATGAAAAATATTAAAGTTCTTTGTATTCTCTTTTTTATAACTATGATTTCTTGTAAAAAAGAAAATTTACAAAATCTTCCTGAAATGAGCTCCAAAGACAATGCTGACAATATGCAAAAAAATAATTTTGAGAAACGATTTGCAGAATTATTTTTTGAAGGAAATTTAGACACGAGTGCCGCAATATCCCAATTTGACGCACAAAATAATAAAAGAGAAATTGTTCCGATTCAGTTAAAAAATTGGCAAAACCCTTTAAGATTTTACTATATTCTATATGAAAAAAAAGCAGGGGAGGATAATAAAACTTTTGAATACATAATTTCTAAAACAAAAATCAACACTCAGGTTGATTTGTTTAGTATTCCAATTGATTCTTTGGGATATGTATTTTGGGATGATGATAATAAATTAAAAAATTTAATTGCAAAATTTCATAATGGTTTTTCAGATGCAAGTTTGTCTTTGAAGTTTGCTCCAAATGAAGGAAGTTCTACTATCTGCATTGACTGGTACGAAGTATGGTACAATGTAGAAACGGGTAAAATAATAGATGAAATTTATTTATATACCCAATGTTATAATACTTCGGGTGGCGGCGGNNGTTTAGAGGATGATATTGGGCCGGGAGATGGATCTTATGGAGCACCTTCAACAACATATACTTATCCGGCCACGGTTGCCAAAATAGCGTCTGGCCAGTTATTTCATGTGGTTATGTCAAATACAACGGCAACACCCATGATTTCCAGTTATATTGACAATTATAATAGAAATACAACAAGAACATTAACATTGTTAAATCATATGAACACATAGACCCTATTATCCACAACATCTGCTCAAGGGTATTGGTCATGTTATGTTCATTACAAGTGGGTCTATACCAATGGCAATCCGGTTGCGACTCGTCAAAGATTCAATTCAAAATATAGAATTCAATAATCAAAATTAAAAGGCATATTGATTATTTAGGATCTGCCATTCATGAAATGAATTTACATTGATTTTCAGCAATTCATTTTTTTATCAAATGCGAAGTTTTTACATTTGCAATTCTTTAAAAATAATGTTTACATTATCTACACCTGCGGCGATGGCGAAATTGGTAGACGCACTACCTTGAGGTGGTAGCGCCCGAAAGGGTGTGGCGGTTCGAATCCGCTTTGCCGCACTTTTTTAAAAAGGACAAGCACTGGTTTGTCCTTTTTTAATTTTTTAGAAAAAACGCATAGTTAAAGGAATAAAAGCCACAAACTGTGAGCTACCAACTATCCCTACTTTTCAAAAAAAATTTTAATTTATCTTGTAAAAAAAACGGATATGGCAAGTGAAATAAAATGCCCCAATTGTGGACATCATTTTGAACCCAATGAAGCAATAAGAGAGGAAGTGCAAAACGAACTTCGCCAGAAAATGGTGGAATGGAATGCAAAAAAAACCGAGGAGTTTGAGAAAAAAATGGAAGAGGAAAAAAAACAACTTTTGGCAGGCATGGAAGAAAAAATGCGTAAGTCTATTACAGCCGATTTTGAAAACCAATTGCAGTTATTAAAAAATGCTCATAACGATAGCGAAGAAAAATTAAAAGAAGCCCGGAAAAAAGAACTGGAGTTTTTGCAAAAAGAACAGCAGTTAATAAATAAAGAAGCCGAGCTTGAAATTCAAATACAGAAAAAGCTTCAGGCTGAAAGAGTAAGCCTTGCCGAGCAAATACAAAAGCAGGAAGCCGAAAAATCTTCTTTAAAAGAAAATGAACTGCTGTTAAAATTGAAAGAAAAAGAAGTACAATTAGAAGAGCAAAAAAAATTGGCCGACGAAATGCGTCGCCGGGCCGAGCAAAGCAGTATGCAGCGCCAGGGCGAAGCGCAGGAATTATTGTTGGAAGATATTTTAAAAGAAAATTTTCCTTTTGACCTCATTGAAGAAGTGGGCAAAGGTGTAGAAGGTGCCGATTGCATACAAACCGTTCGCAACGGCAGTGGCAAAGAATGTGGCAAAATAATTTATGAAAGCAAACGCACTAAGGGCTGGAGCAACAATTGGATAGATAAACTAAAAGCAGATATGCGAAGCCGTGGTGCCGATGTAGCCATATTGGTTACCCAAACTTTTCCAAAAGATATGGACCGCTTTGGTGAAAAAGACGGTATTTGGATTTGCAGTTTTACCGAAGTGATGAGTGTAGCTGCAATTATTAGAAGTAGTGTTGTAAAGGTATTTGAAATTCAACGCAGCGAAGAAAACAAAGGCGATAAAATGCAGTTGCTCTACAATTATTTAACAGGCGTAGAATTTAAAGGCCAGGTAGAAGCCATAGCCGAAGGTTTTCTAAGTATGAAAAACAGCATTACAAAAGAGCGTATGCAAATGGAAAAAATTTGGAAAGAAAGAGAAAAGCAATTAGAGAAAGTATTGCTGAGTACAAGTGGCCTGTATGGTTCTGTAAAAGGAATTGCAGGTGCATCGGTAGGCGATATTCCTTTGTTGGATGGTGGAGAAACGGTTGATGAAATTGAGTACTAGGTACAAAGCCATGTTAAACAATTACCATTAAAAAAAATTCCTTTCACTTTTAATTCTACCACTTCATCTTTTTTAAAAACACATTTAAACAAAAACTGGTTATCGGCTACTCTGGCAGATTGAATTTGTAAGTTTTCTTTAAAATCCACTTTACCCAGGGCATACCATTTAAACAAGGTTTCTTTAACGCTCCATGCAAGGGTGAGCGCTTGCAAAAAATTAATTTCTAATTTTTGCAGTAACTCCTGCTCATCTGTTTTTAAAAATTTATTTTTTAAATTTTCAATTTTAGGTTGAGGCGTTTCAATATCAACTCCTACCCTTTGTTGCCGGCTTACTATGGCTGCCGCATATTCGCCACAATGGGATATGGAAAAATGAAAGGCTTCATCGGGCAAAAAAGGTTTTTTGGTATCTGCTATTTGGATAAGTTTAATAGGAAAGTCTTCATACAATTCACTTAATACAAGTCGGCCTGCTAAATGTTGCAATCGTTTGTGAGGATGCGTAATATTATTTTGCAAGGGAACCTTTTCCAAAAAAAAATCTTCGGGCTCTGTAATATGCCATACCCCCAATTTACTGTACTCGTTAATATTTTGTTGATAAACCAGTGGCATAGAAGAAAGTAAAAAGTAAAAAGTAAAAAGCTAAAAATATACTTTTACAAAATAACGAAATAAACCCATCAACAATGATTTTGAGCGATAAGCGCATACTGGAAGAAATAGAAAAAGGAACTATAAAAATTGAACCATACGACCGTGAATGTTTAGGCAGCAATAGCTACGATGTGCATTTGGGTGCCCACTTAGCCACTTACGAACATGCAGAGTTAGATGCTAAAACTCATAATAAAATAAAACATTTTGACATACCGGATGAGGGCATTTTATTGCTCCCTCATATTTTTTACCTTGGCGTAACCGAGGAATACACCGAAACCCATGCACATGTTCCTTTTTTAGAAGGC
>DEHT01000040.1:10241-22890 GCA_002352045.1 Chitinophagaceae bacterium UBA2793
ATGTGGAAGAATAAATTTTAAATAAAACCCAACATCTCTAATACCGTTTACACAATATTTTGTTTGATTACATGGAGGCGATTTTTATTTTCTAAAAAATAAAATCCGGCATAGTTCTTTTTGCGTAAATGATTTTGTCAGTTCAAAAAAAACTGGTGCTATCATTCATAAAAAAAACTAACAATGAAACGGAAAAAATTATTGTTTGCCGCCATGGCTGCAACAGTTATTACCGGTGGAATTATCTATGCGGCCGACCATATAGATACACCGGCAGTAACNNAAAAACGGAGACAATATTGAAGACCTGGTTATTCAATGTATTTACAAAGTCGCCGGAAATAAAATGTTGGTGTATGGCCCTGCTGTTCCTTCGGAAACCGGCACCAGGAGTAAATTGAATGGTAGCATAACTGCGGAGGTTGCTGTAACTCCCTACGGAAATACTGCTATCATCGGCACCGGCAGTAGCGGAATAAAAGCTTTTGCCGGCCCAAGAGACGATCCATTCTTTTTTGACTTAAATCGCTATAAAGCAATTTTAGCAGGAACTCAAACCGGCTTTGCCAACCCGGGTACCGATACTTTTGCGGGAACCAATGTTTTGAGCATTGTAGTGGAAGTACCCAAAGCAATACTTGCCGCAACCGGCAACATTAATGTTTGGCTGGAAACAAAAAAGAAAATTTAATTTTTAAAAAATAGTATAATGAAACAATTAAAAATAGGAGCACTTTTATTGAGTGCCGTAATATTGGCCGGTTCTTGCGATGATGATGATACCATGCAACCCACCGTTTATTATCAGCAGCAAGATCAAATGGCAAGGCCCGCCATCAATACAGTGTTTGTTACAGATGCAGCCGATAAGGATGCATTTAATACAACCGTTCCATCGGCACAGGGTGCAGCATTTCAAAGCAAATTTCAAACAAGGTTATTAGCATTAAACCCAGGATACACTACCAATGCTTTGGGCCAGAATGCAGCCACTTTTACCGGATTACTGGCAACAGATGTATTGGGTGTTTCAACAACCGGTGTAACCACTTTTTTTGACGGTACCAATGTGTTAACCGGAAGAACACTGGCCGACGATGTAATAGATGTAGAGTTGCTATTGTTGTTTGGAGGCCCAACCGGAGCAAGCAACCCAACGCTAACCAAAGACAATGTAAACAGTAACGATAAAGCTTTTACTGTTTCGTTTCCTTACCTGGCTACGCCATGGTAATTCAAAAATTATATTCCTATAATGGCGGAGCAACAAATGCTTCGCCATTGTTTGAACCATTTATCCAAAAAAACTGTTGATTAATCAATTTGAAAATTTTCTTCACTACATATAGTTTACTTTTAGTTTACAATGCCAACTTTTGCTTCTTGAAAAAAATTTTGTTACATATCATTCTACTAAGTTATACTGCTTTACTGTTTAAACCTGTAATGCCTCATATAACCGATTTTGTTGAACATGTATTTTTTTATGCAAAGCATATTGCTACTGTTCATGTTGAAAATGGAAAATTTCACGTTCATGTAGAATCGGCAAAAAACATCAACGATGAAAATGAATCCGGACTTCCACAATCCCTTAAAAAAGATAACTCAAGTACCGAACATACAATTGTTGTAAAGCAGGAAGAAGAATTATTTCAACACCCGACTCCACTCAATTATTTATTATATAATAATAACGCTGTTGCAATAGGCAACATAGAAAAGAATTATCCCCCTCCACGTTGTTAGGTTTATCTACTTATATTTTAATTTCTTCAACAAAAAAAATTTTTATGAAACAGGATAAACTTTATACCTGTTTTATAATACTATTTCTTGTGTGCAGTTTGCCTATGGCTGTAAACTCACAATCCTTCATAAAAGGGCATGTGGCAGATGAGCAAAGTAAACAGCCATTAGATGCTGCAACTGTTACCATTGCCGGCAGTAATGCCAAAGCGGTAACAGATGAACATGGAAATTTTATTATTAAAACAGACAGAGAAAATATATTGCTGGATGTATCGCATATTGGATACAAAACCAGTTCAAATATAAATGCAAAGGCTAATAATGTAATTTATTTGCAGGCTGATGCTGTTAATTTGAATGACATTAAGCTGAGCAGCTTCAACAGTACCAAATTTAATACCATATCAAAAATTGATTTGGCTCTTAAACCGGTAAATAATACCCAGGAACTCATGCAAACCATGCCCGGTTTATTTATAGCTCAACATGCTGGTGGCGGTAAAGCCGAACAAATATTTTTACGTGGCTTTGATGTGGACCATGGTACAGATGTGCAGGTAAGTGTAGATGGTATGCCGGTAAACATGGTAAGCCATGCGCATGGCCAGGGCTATGCCGATGCACACTTTATTATTCCTGAAACCATCAACAATATTGACTTTGGTGCCGGTCCTTATTATACTCAACAGGGCAATTTAAATACAGCCGGTTATGTATCCTTTGCAACTTTCAAAAATATTCCTCGTAGTTATGTGCAAGTGGAAGCAGGGCGTTTTAATAGTTTCCGCACTTTAGCCATGATAGATTTAATTAAAAAAAATAAAGAAAAGCAAAGTGCTTATTTAGCCGGAGAATTTAACTACACGGATGGCCCAACAGAAAGCAAACAAAAATTTAAACGCTACAATGTTTTTAGCAAATACAATCTCAAGGTTTCTGACGCAACCTGTTTTACTGCATCCGCTAGCGGCTTTTCCAGTAACTGGTATGCCAGCGGGCAAATTCCGGATCGAGCTGTTAAACAAGGTTTGATAAGCAGATGGGGAAGCATTGATCCTACGGAAGGCGGAAACACTGAACGATACAATGTAAACCTGCAATCGCAAACTCGTGTAAGCAATAATGTGAGTTGGGAAAATCAGGTATATTACAGCAGGTATATTTTTAAACTATACTCCAATTTTACATTTTTTTTAAACGACGGTGTGAATGGCGATGGCATACTACAAGAGGAACAGCGGAATATATTGGGCCTACAATCCAAATTAAAACACCAGCACTATTTCAAAAATGCTTTATTACAATCTACCGAAGGTATTGGCCTTCGTTACGATGCAACTCAAAACAGCCAATTGGCCAACCAGGTTAAACGCCAATTTTTGAACAATATAATGCTGGGTGATATTAAAGAGGCCAACTTGTTTGCTTTTTCACAACATCAACTCACAATGGGCAAATGGTTATTGGATGCAGGGCTAAGGTTAGACTATTTTAATTTTAATTATTTAGATAAATTAAATACAGTTCAACAACCTTCTCAGCAAAAAGCAATTGTAAGCCCTAAACTAAATATTCAGTACACAGTAAACAAAGCATTGCAGTTATATGTAAAAACCGGTAAAGGTTTTCATAGCAATGATACCAGGGTAGTAGTTGCCAATACTGGGAGAGAAATTTTACCTGCGGCCTGGGGTGCCGATATTGGCATTATTGCAAAACCATCTACCAATTTATTCTTTAATGTAGCTGCATGGTACCTGCATTTAGACCAGGAGTTTGTTTATGTTGGCGACGCAGGCGTAGTAGAACCCAGTGGAAAAACAAGAAGGCAGGGAATTGACATGGTTGCACGCTATCAGCTTACTAAGAAATTTTTTATAACCACTAATGTGAACTTTACAAAACCACGGGCTATTGGCGAACCGAAAGGTGCCAATTATATTCCATTAGCTCCTACCCTTACCAGTACTGGTGGCATATTCTACAAAGCTGTAAAAGGGTTTAATGGCAGCATTACCTATCGATATATTAAAAACCGACCTGGTAATGAAGATAATTCTATAGTTGCTAAAGGTTACTTTTTAATGAATGCTTCGATTAATTATACAAAATCAAAGTATGAGTTGGGTATAGCATTAGAAAATATTTTTAATGTAGATTGGAACGAAGCCCAATTTGCCACTGAAAGTAAATTAAAAAATGAAGCTGCACCTGTTACAGAACTTCACTATACACCGGGCAATCCATTTTTTATTAAAGCAAAATTTGCGATTTATTTTTAAATCTTTATAGTTAAAAAAATCGTTTGTTCTTTTCAATGAACAGTAACAAATACATACAAATAAAGAATTTTTTTGCACTGCTGCTACTCATTGTAAGCAGCAGTGCTGCTTTTGCTCATAGCACTGTTATTGATATTGAAAAAATGAGTGGCACCGATACAGCAGCATTGTATTTGATATTGGGCTTTACACATATTCTTCCATTTGGGCTCGACCATATTTTGTTTGTATTGGGATTGTTTTTCTTTAATCCACAATTTAAACCGGTACTAAAGCAGGTAACAATTTTTACTTTAGCCCATACCCTTACGTTGGCACTTTCGGTTTATAAAATAATCAACCTGCCATCTTCCATCGTAGAACCTTTGATTGCGCTCTCCATTGTATTTGTAGCAATTGAAAATATTTTTATTGATAAATTAAGAAACAGCAGACTCTTATTAGTTTTTCTATTTGGCCTTATTCATGGAATGGGTTTTGCAAGCGCCCTGGCAGAAACAGGTTTACCACAAAACCGATTTTTTTCTGCATTGTTGCTTTTTAATATTGGGGTTGAATTAGGGCAAATTACAGTTATTCTCATTGCATGGTTTGTATTAGTGAAATGGGTAAGCAAAAAAACATACTATAGAAAATATATTCTTACACCTATTTCGATTCTAATAGGAATAATAGCATTGTACTGGATGTTTACCAGGATTAATTTTAGCGAAAACAGAAAACCTTTGGTGAACAATGAATGGATAGTGCAAGCTATGCAACAATATTCCGATAGCGCCATTACTAAAAATGAAGCCGATCTACTTTTTTGGAAAAACAGGATAGTACCCGGAAAGGCAGATTATACCAACAGCTTACAATACGCTTCGGCACTCAGCTATCAATTTCATTTAAACGGCAACATTGCTGCTCTGCAACAAAGTGATAGTGTATTGCTTTCCGTTATTTCAAATTTTAAAGAAACCGAAGCTGCTCCTTTTTTAGCATTAAGCAGGCAAGCCATTCTACAACATGAGTTTAAAAAGGCAGACTCTTTAATATTTATAGCGCAAAAAATTGGGTTGAAAAAATATGAAGCGGCCGCAGCCGGTTTCGATGTAAGTTTTGAATTGGGTAATATTCGAAACGCTGCCGAGATGCTTAAAAAAATTCAAATGAACAATGATTTCGGATACCAGTTTAGATGCAGTAAACTAATGCACTACTATGGTAATTTAGATTCTTCTATCAGTGCAATGAAAACTGCTTTTAAACTTGCCGGAGAAAATAATTATTTAAAGCAAGCTGCTCTTTCAAACTTAGGCGATCTATATGTTCATGATAATAATTTAGAAGCTGCTACGGATTGTTACAAAAAAAGTATTGAAACATTTAGAACCGATTTGCACAGTTTAATTGGCTTAGGATGGGTTGCATTGATGCACGATGGCAATGATTCACTTGCTGAAAAAATATTCCGATTTGTAACATATAAAAAAAATTCACCCGAAGCTTTTTTTAAATTAATATCAGTGGCTCAACAACGCAAAGACACAGCTCTTGAAATACAATTTGCCCATCAATTTGTACAAAAGGTTTCCGATTATGGCTATGGTAATATGTACAACAAATATTTATTACAGCTTTACACGGGAGTATTAAACAACCCTTCCAAAGCACTCCACATTTCTTCAATAGAAATTCAAAATAGAAATACCGCTCAAACGCAGGCCTGGCATTCATGGGCTTTATTTAAAGCAAATAAAAAAGGGGAGGCAATGGATGTGTTTACTAAAAATGTTTCGGGGAAACCGTTGGAAGCATTGGAATTATATTGGATGGGTAAACTACTAATGAATGTGGGCAAAACATCTTTAGCATTGCAATACCTGAATGAAGCATATAAAAGCAAGTATGATTTAAGCCCTGCCATCATTGATGATTTGAAGATTTTGTTGCAACAATAAATTTTGAAGAAACATTTACCAATACAAAAATTAAAAAATAAAAAAACACAGATAGGCCTATAATAAAACTGCTCCCTTGCGGGAGCAGTTTTAATTTTTGTGTTGGTTTATCAATAGTGACTATTACCTATTGTTTTACAAACTTGAGTGTCCTTACTTCACCATCAGCAGTTAATCCGCTTACGGTGTATACTCCGGCGGCAACTTTTTCCATACTCAATGGAACCTGGTTGCTTCCGGCAATAAGGCTTATTCGTTGTTTGCTTATTTGCTTACCATTTATATCTCTTACCACAATTTCCATAATGGATTTTTCGGCACTGGTAACAGTAAGTATTGCTGCTTGTTTAACAGGGTTTGGAGCCAGGCTTACTATTTCAAAGCCTTTGTTTTTACCCATTAACACTACAATGGTACTGTAGCCTATTTTACCATCAATATCAATTGTTTTTAAGCGATAGTAATTAAGCCCTGCTAAAGGTTGCATGTCGTTTTGTGTAAACGGCTGCAGGCAACGAGCTGCGGTTTCTGAACTGGTATAGATAGGTTCAAATCTTCTTCCGTCGGCACTGCGTTCCAATACCAATGTTACTGAAGGTGAACCTGTACAGCTTACTTTCCAATCCAACACATTGCGGCTATTTTGTTTGGTACCACGGAAGTACTCAATAGCTACCGGCATTGCGGCACCGGAAACAGCAATATCAAAAGTACCCATATCGCCATTCCAGCCATATACTCTTACATAATAGGGTTGTCCGGCCGTTAATCCTGTAAGGTTTACTGTTTCATCACTACCAATGCTTCCATCGGCACATCCTAAACTTGTAAGGCTTCCACAAGCCCCTGAGAATACTTCTACAATCGCATCTAAAGAAACAGCGTTAGTTAAGGTTACTGTGGCGTCGCCATTAGAAGTAGGAGTAAACTGGAACCAAACATCAGGAGCAGATGGAGAAGTAAAACCTTCACAGCTAATTGGTGCAAGGCTTTGAGTAGCACTATTGTTATTTGAGCTTATGGCTACCAAACCAATAGTAGTTGCACCCACACACTCATCATTTGCAGGAGGAGGTGCTAATGTAGTAAATGATTCTACCGCAGAGTTAGCACTAAAGCCTGCTCCGGTACCGGAACAATCCTGTCGAACATATACATCATAATCGGTTGAAGTTGCTAAACCAGTAATAGCCTGTGGCGAAGTGGCAGGATTGATTACTGTACCACCTGCACCTGCTGTAGCACCTGTACCAGGGGTAAAGCCGGCAGGGCCATATTCTAAAACAAATGTTCCGGTACCTACCCAAGTTACACTTGCACTAGTAGAAGTAATTGACCCGGCAGTTACTGCTGATGGAACTGAACATGGAACACTCACTACACAAATATCAAAAGTAGAGGCTGCTGTAGCATCTCCATAATACTCGTACACTTGAATGAAATAAGTAGATCCCACTGTTAGACCGGTAAGATTTCTTACCTCTACTCCACCTTCACCTGTAGCGTCAACACATGCACCACCGGTAGGAGTAGTTGTAGATCCGCAGGCAGATAAAACGCCTAATACGGCATCAAAACCTGTTGCACCATCTACTGTAATGGTCGCATTGGTTTCAGTTGCAACAAAACTAAACCAAACTGCTTTTTCTGTTCCATTGGTGCAATCTCCGGCTTCATCATTATCGGTAGCTCCCAGTGTACTAAAAGTTTGATTAATACAGCTTGTATTTACAGGAAGAGAGATTGCTCCAGAACAAACATCATTCGCAGGTGGTGGTGCTAAAGTTGTAAATGATACTACAGGAGAATTTGCACTAAAGCCGTTTCCTGCACCGGTACAATCCTGGCGTACATACACATCGTAGGCAGTAGATTGAGTAAGGCCGGTAATTGCCTGCACCGAAGTTGCAGGGTTAATAACAGTACCGCCTGCACCTGCTGTAGCACCTGTACCAGGAGTAAAGCCGGTAGGGCCATACTCTAAAACAAAAGTTCCGGTGCCTGCCCAAGTTACACTTGCACCAGAAGAAGTTACTGTTCCAGCACTAACACCAGTTGGTACAGCACAAAGCGCTGGGCATGTAACCGAAATAGTGTATGCACCAAATTCAGCAGTTCCGAATCCGCCCAGCATTATATAATAAGTAGTTCCGGCTGTAGCGGCAAAGGTTAATTGAGATAAACCGTAGTCAGTTTCAGAACAGCCATCATCATCAGAGCCTGCACATTGAGTAAAAGCACCACAGCTTCCTGTATAAACCCTTAAATACGTATCCCACTGAGTACCTGAACATACACCAATGGTTAATGCACCTGAATTGGCTGGCGTAACAGTGTACCATACTGCTCTATTGGTACCAGTAGTTGCTGTTGTGCTACCACATGTTATACCAGGTAAAGCATCATTGCCTGCAAAAGTATTATCTCCAGATGCACTGCCATCGCAAGCTATTGCAATAGCCCCAGAGCATTCATCATTGGCAGGCGGAGGTGGTGGTGTTCCCACACAAATAGTAAAATCGGTAGTAGTACCTACTGTTGAAGAAGTAGAGTACACACGTATTAAATAAGTATTGCCTGCTGTTAAGCCTGAAACAAGGCCACTTAATGCACCTGATGTGGTAGTTAAACAACCCAAGCTTGTCAACGTAGAACCACAAGAACCTGAATAAACATTGATAGCGGTAACATTAGTAGCACCAGTAATATCTATTACATGTGTTGCACCAGTAGCAACAAAGGAGAACCACACATCATCATTAATGCCGGTTGCACTACAAGTGGGTGTAGGTAATTCACCTGATTGAGTTGCGCCTACAGTTGTTCCCGTAGTGGTAGTACCACAGGCCAAATCTGCATTAACTGTTAAAGCAATTGCTCCACTGCAAATATCATTGGCTAAAGTAGGTGTAATGGTTAATACGCCGCTAACATTTGCAGAACCATCCCAGAAACCACCGCCTCCGGTATTGTATCCACCATAGCGGTATTCGCCACCACTCAACTGCCAACGGCTTGCATAATAATAAGTACCGGCTCCTAAAGTTCGTCCAATACTTGTTGAGTCTTCATCATTATTACCTGCTTCTGTATTATAAGCCGCCAATTTCCAAGCTGAAGAAGGCCAGGATGAAGGATTGGTATTGGCACTGTTTACGCCTATCCATGCCACTAATCCGGCACCGGCACCTGCAGCATCTGTAACACCCGGCTCCCATGCTTGAGTATATACTAATACACTGTCACCCAAACTAATGGTTGGAGTAACCGGCCATTGTANNCCTCTTAACCCAACCTGGTTGGTACGTGCTGTAGTAACATTTTGTGAGTTGTTACCATAAACCACGCTTATTTTATTAGTGGTTTCTTCTAAATGAACCTGAAAGTTTAAAATAGAACGGGTATTGGCAGTGGTTGACCAATCAGAAAAATCTTTCCACTCTACAATAAAAATACGGTTTGGAGCCGAACCTATAGTATGAGTTCTTACTTCGCCGTTACACCAGCCAATGCCCACATTAGTTCCTGCAGCAGTAGCATTTGTTGACATGGTAATAGTACCGGCCCCAATATCAAAACCAGCTACCGTAGCAGTGGTAGGCACCCCGGTTGTATTTCTCAATGGTTTACCAATTTCAATACCATAAAAATCGGTAACTCCGGTAATAGTTGGTGAACCTGCGGTTACAGAACCCTGGCTTACAAAGGCTCCCCATAAATCTCTGCTCATGGGTGCAATAGCACCATCAAAAGCAGTTGTACTGCTTATAAGTGATGAGGCAGTAGAAGTAGTAGCACCAAAGGTTAACCCTCCGTTGGAATTGGCAAACAAGGAGGTAAAATCAATACCTCTAAATTTAAAAGTGAAAGGAATAGCAATAGTCCAGCCCTTGGTATCCACTGTATTAGCGGTAGTGCCATAATAAGCAGAATCCACTAAAGTACCCTGATCTTCGGGTATTGAAGTGTAAGTGCTATTACTTTGGCTAGGAATGTAACCTGCCACCTGTGCATCTGTCTTTAAAAATCCGAAAGACAGTACTACAGTTGCCAGTAGCAAAAGGTAGATCTTCTTCATAAAAAATCTTTAGGTTAAAAAAATATTGTTATTGAGTTAAGGTATATGGCATAGGGCAGCCATAAAGATGGCAGGGTTAATCAGCAGAAAATTGGAATTGGATGCTGAAAATATTAATTTTTTCTTTATAAATAAAAAAATGTTAAAAAAATTCATAAAAAAGCCGGTTAGATTTTTTCTAACCGGCTTATGCAAAATTTTGATTTGTCTATTTTTTCCTGAAGAACAATCTTACGGAAACTCCACTAAAGTCGAATTTTTCTCTCAACTTATTTTCTAAATAGTTGCGATAAGGAGCTTTTATGTCGTCGGGGTAATTGCAAAAAAATGCAAAACTCGGTGTGTGGGTAGGTAACTGGGTTACATATTTTATTTTAACCGCATTGCCTCTCACTACCGGTGGATGATACGCTGCTACCGCAGCAAGCATTACATCGTTTAACTGTGATGTAGGCACCTTACGTTGCCTGTTGTCGTACACTTTTAAAGCAAGTTCAACGGCCTGAAAAATTCTTTGCTTATCTTTTACCGATATAAATAAAATGGGCACATCGGAAAATGGGGCCAATCTGTTTTTCAATTCCTTTTCATAATCTCTGGCAGTATTGGTTTGTTTTTCTACCAGGTCCCATTTATTTACCAGTACCACTAATCCTTTCCCTTTTTTAGCCGCCAAAGAAAATATAGAAAGGTCTTGAGCGGTTATTCCTTTTTCTGCGTCTAATAAAAGCATACAAACATCGGCTTCGTCCATAGCTTTAATGGCTCGTATTACAGAATAAAACTCCAGGTCTTCATGTACTTTGGTTTTACGGCGAATACCTGCGGTATCTATCAACATAAAATCTTTATTAAAAAGATTGTAGTGAGTGTGTATGGTATCTCTGGTTGTGCCTGCAATATCACTTACGATGGTTCGTTCTTTACCTACCAATGCATTCAACAAAGAAGATTTACCCACATTGGGCTGACCAATAATGGCAAATTTTGGTAAAGCATCTTCTTCTTTTGTCTCTTCTGAATCTTTATCTGTCATCAAATCTGTTACAGCATCTAACAATTCGCCGGTACCACTGCCGCTAATAGACGAAACGAAAAAAATATGCTCGAAACCCAGGCTGTAAAACTCACTTGCCTCCAGCATTCGCTTATGGTTATCAACTTTATTCACCACTAAAAAAACGGGCTTGGTACTTCTACGCAAAACATCAGCCATGCTTTCATCTAAATTGGTAATACCCGTTGCTACATCTACCATAAAAACAATTGCATTGGCTTCTTCAATGGCAATATGTACCTGCTTGCGAATTTCGGTTTCAAAAACATCATCGCTACCACTTACAAAGCCACCGGTATCAATTACATTAAACGATTTGCCTGCCCACTCGGCAACACCGTACTGGCGGTCTCTGGTAACACCGCTCACATCATCTACAATGGCTTTGCGCTGTTCCAGTAAGCGATTAAAAAATGTACTCTTGCCTACATTGGGCCTTCCTGTTATTGCTAAAGTAAAACTCATTTTAGTTGAAAGTTGAAAGTTGATAATTGAAAGTTGATGTTTGAAAATTTATAATTACACTTCGCTCTTAATTGTACTTGTACATTATACATTTTCAATTATACATTATTTAATATCCATATTCTTTTAAAAATAAATCACTGTCTCTCCATTTGGGTCGTACTTTTACGTAAAGCTCTAAAAATACTTTGCTTCCCAAAAATTCTTCAATATCCTTACGGGCCAATGTGCCCAGTTTTTTAATCATGCTTCCACCCTCTCCCAATATAATTCCTTTTTGCGTATCTCTTTGTACAATGATGTCGGCAGAAATTTTTATTAAAGTTGTTTTTTCTTTAAACTCCTGCACCAATACAGTAGTATGGTAAGGCAATTCTTCCTGGTATAGTTGAAAAATTTTTTCTCGTATTAATTCACCTACAAAAAACTTTGTTGGCATATCACTAATATCATCGCTATCATAAAAGGGTTCGCCTTCGGGCAGGTAAAATAAAATTCGTTGCAATAATTTTGCAACTCCATTATTTTTTAATGCCGAAATAATTATTACCTCTTTACAGTAAGGCTGCGCTTCAAAAAAAGTTTTTGTTTTTTGCAACACTTCATCATCTTTGATGGTATCGGCTTTATTTAATATTACAAGAGCCGGTGCTTTTAATCGAAGGCTTTTAAAAATTTCATCGCTTTCTTCTGCCTTCCAGGCGTCGGCAATTAATAATGCTACATCTGCATCTTCGAGGCTGCCTTTTACAGCCTGCATCATTTTTTCGTGCAACTTGTATTTAGGATCAATAATACCGGGAGTATCAGAAAAAATTATTTGATAATCTTTTTCAGTAAGAATTGCTTTAATGCGATGCCTGGTAGTTTGCACTTTATGTGAAACAATGGCCATTTTTTCGCCCATCAAAGCATTGAGCAAAGTGCTTTTACCTGCATTAGGCTTTCCAAAAATATTTACGAAACCAACTTTCATTTAATTATGATTGTTTATAAGCAAAAAATCAATCATCTAAAAAAGTTGCCAACAAGAGGAGATAATCAATTCCATGCACAATACAAGGAAAAA
>DEHT01000019.1:0-3304 GCA_002352045.1 Chitinophagaceae bacterium UBA2793
ACCGCAAGAGGTTTTTATGGCGGAGCCATTGGTTATTTTGGGTTAGATGGAAGTTGCAACCATGCAATAATGATTCGTAGTTTTTTAAGCAGAAACAATACATTGTACTACCAGGCCGGAGCCGGAATAGTTGCAGCAAGTAAGCCCGAAAATGAATTGCAGGAAGTGAATAATAAATTAAGCGCATTAAAAAAAGCCATCGAACTGGCACAAACAATTTAACATGGAAAAAATTTTAGTGTTTGATAACTACGATTCGTTTACCTACAATTTGGTGCATTTGGTAGAAAAAATCATACATGGTAAAGTAGATGTTTATCGCAATGATGAAATTAGTTTGGACAAAGTAAATGAATACCGGCGTATCATACTTTCGCCGGGGCCGGGTATTCCGGAAGAAGCAGGTTTGTTGCTTCCATTAATAAAACAATATGCTCCCCACAAATCAATATTAGGTGTTTGCCTGGGCCACCAGGCCATTGCAGAAGCCTTTGGTGGCTCGCTTATAAATTTAGATACCGTTTATCATGGCATTGCCACACCTATTTCTATTTTAAAAAACGATAGCGGAATTTTAAAAGGGCTACCATCTACAGAGGAAGTTGGCAGGTATCATAGTTGGATTGTTGATGAAAAAACTTTGCCACCCGAATTAGAAATTACCGCAAGAGATGTAAATGGATATATAATGGCAATGCAACACCAAAAATACAATGTACAATCAGTACAGTTTCATCCGGAAAGTGTATTAACTCCCAATGGCGAATGGATGATGCGAAACTGGTTAGCTNNATACAGCGATGCAGAAATTGCTTCCTTGTGTACGGTATATTTAATGCGTAGCATAAGCATTGAAGAATTGCAGGGTTTTAGAGATGCATTGTTGCAAATGGCTTTGCAGCCTAATTTAAGTAGCCACCAATTAATGGATATAGTGGGCACCGGCGGCGATGGAAAAAATACTTTTAATATTTCTACACTCAGTTGTTTTATTGTGGCCGGCACAGGAACTAAAATTGCCAAGCATGGCAACTATGGCGCAACTTCTATTAGTGGTTCTTCCAATGTAATGGAGCAGTTGGGCTATCAATTTACCACAGATAGTGCCACCCTCAATAAACAATTAGATAATGCCGGCATTTGTTTTTTACATGCACCTCTGTTTCATCCCGCTTTGAAAAATGTGGCTACCGTAAGAAAAAGTTTGGGTGTAAGAACCTTCTTTAATATGCTGGGCCCAATGGCCAATCCGGCTCAGCCGCAATTTCAATTAGTAGGCGTTTTTAATTTGGAGATGGCACGCATTTATAATTATTTATTGCAACAGGGCAATTCATCTTATACCATTTTACATAGTTTGGATGGATACGATGAAATTTCTTTAACGGCCGATACTAAAATAATCAACATCCTCGGTGAACAAATAATGACTCCCGAAATGTTGGGCAAAAGAACCGTATTGCCGGTGGATTTGCATGGAGGTAATTCGCCGGAAGAAGCGGCTGCAATTTTTCAAAAAATTTTAAAAGGCCAGGGTAGTTGGGCGCAAAATGCTGTGGTAATATCCAATGCTGCCATGGCATTGTATGCCATGAACCAATGGGGCAGTTACGAAAACTGTTATCAAATGGCAGTGGAAAGTTTAGAAAGCGGAAAAGCATACCAGGCACTAAAAAATTTATTGGCATGAACATTTTAGAAACCATTACGCAATATAAAATGCAGGAACTGCCTGTGTTAAAAAAACAGGTAGCAATTACTGCATTAAAAGATTCTGCTTTATTTGAACGGAATTGTATTTCTTTATCAAAACGATTAAAGCAACCCAATGCTACCGGAATAATTGCAGAGTTCAAAAGAAAGTCGCCATCAAAAGGAATAATTAATGCAACTGCAAAAGTGGAGGATGTAACAGCCGCCTACACAAATGCAGGTGCAAGCGGACTAAGCGTTTTAACCGATAGACATTTTTTTGGAGGCTGTAGCGAAGATTTATTGAAAGCAAGGATGCAACCCAATGCCATCTTGAGAAAAGATTTTATAGTAGATGCCTATCAACTCACTGAATCAAAATCTATGGGAGCCGATGTAATTTTGCTGATTGCTGCTTGTCTTTCGCCCATGCAGGTAAACGATTATGCTGCCGAAGCAAAAGAGTTGGGCATGGAAGTTTTGCTGGAAATGCACGATGAAACAGAGCTACAGCATATTTGCAAGCAGGTAGATATGGTTGGCATCAACAACAGAAGTTTAAAAACTTTTAAAGTAGATGTACAGCGTTCCTTAGCACTTAGTAAATTGCTGCCTACCGATAAAATAAAAATCGCAGAAAGTGGAATTGACAACCCTGCAATGATAAAACTTTTTAGGAATGAAGGCTACAGCGGTTTTTTAATGGGTGAGTTTTTTATGAAAGAAAAAGAACCGGGTAGTGCATTTGAAAAATTTGTAAATAAATTAAACAATCAATAATAATGAATATAAAAGTATGTGGCATTACCACACTAAAACAATTACAACAGTTAGATGGCTTAAACATTGATTTTGCCGGATTGATATTTGAACCTGGTTCTCCAAGGTATGTAGGAGATTCTACAGAGAAAAATCAAATTGCCGAAGCCGATTTTGATTTAAGAAGGGTAGGCGTATTTGTAAACCCCGGTTTGGGCGATGCCATTGATGCCATTGATGAATTTAAATTAGATGCGGTTCAGTTGCATGGCGATGAATCGCCGGAGCTATGCGACGATTTATCGAGCCAGGCCGAAGTGATAAAAGTGTTTAGTATTGATGAGTCGGTGAAAGATATTGATGCACTCATAGCGCCTTATGATGCCGTATGCGATTATTATCTTTTTGATACCAAGGCCGAAGGCAAAGCCGGGGGCACCGGAAAAAAATTCAATTGGGATTTAATTGCCAAAGCAAAAATTGAAAAACCATTTTTCCTAAGTGGTGGCATTGGCACGGCAGATGCTGCTGCCATAAAAGCATTTAAGCACCCTGATTTTTTTGGCATTGATATTAATAGTCTTTTTGAAAAAGAGCCCGGCGTTAAAGACATGGCCCTGCTGTTACAATTTTTGCAAAGCTTGAAATAAAATACAATGGCAGTTGATAAAAAACATTTATTGCATCCCGATGCACATGGCTATTACGGCAACTTTGGCGGAGCATTTATTCCCGAAATGCTTTTTCCGAATGTAGAAGAATTGCAATTGAATTATAAACGCATTATGCAAAGCCCTTCTTTTAAAAAACAATTCAATTCTTTGTTGAAAGATTATGTAGGCAGGCCTACGCC
>DEHT01000019.1:3372-5118 GCA_002352045.1 Chitinophagaceae bacterium UBA2793
CCCAATGTAGCCCGAATGAAAATGTTGGGAGCAACGGTTGTGCCTGCAACCAGTGGAAGCAAAACATTAAAAGATGCAACCAACGAAGCCATCAGAGATTGGATTAATCATCCGCAGAATACGCATTACATTATTGGAAGTGTGGTAGGTCCGCATCCGTATCCCGATATGGTGGCAAGGCTGCAATCGGTAATTAGTAAAGAAATAAAAGCCCAGCTAAAAAAGCATACCGGCAAATTATTGCCCACACATGTAATAGCCTGTGTGGGTGGCGGAAGTAATGCAGCCGGTGCTTTTTATCATTTTATCAAAGAAAAAAAAGTAAGCTTAGTGGCTGTTGAAGCGGCAGGTTGTGGACTGCAATCAGGTAAATCTGCCGCCACCACACAATTGGGAAGCACAGGAGTTTTGCATGGCAGTAAAAGTTTATTGATGCAAACTGCAGACGGCCAGGTGGTAGAGCCACACAGCATTTCTGCGGGGCTCGACTATCCGGGCATTGGCCCATTACATGCTAATTTATTTAAAACAGGCAGAGCAAGTTTTGATAGCAGTACCGATGATGAAGCCGTAAAGGCTGCCATGAATCTTTGCAAAAAAGAAGGAATCATTCCTGCATTGGAATCGGCTCATGCATTGGCACAGCTTAATAAAATGAAGTTTAAAAAAACCGATAGGGTGGTAGTAAATCTTAGCGGCAGAGGCGATAAAGACTTGGCTACCTACATGAAATTTTTATAATGATGAATGTATTAGATGCAGTTTTTGCAGAAAAGAAAAAAAACGTATTGAACATTTATTGCACTGCAGGTTTCCCTTTGATGGAAAGTACAACCGAAGTGATGCTTGCATTGCAGGATGCCGGTGCAGATATTATTGAACTCGGCATTCCATACAGCGACCCGGTAGCCGATGGGCCCATTATTCAGCAAAGCAATATGCAGGCTTTGCAAAATGGAATTACGCTTACAAAAATATTTGAACAATTAACACAAATTAAAAACAGGTTGCACATTCCCGTGGTATTGATGGGTTATATAAACCCGGTATTGCAATATGGAATGGAAAACTTTTGCAAAGATGCTGCGGCATGTGGCGTGAGTGGAATTATTCTTCCGGATTTACCGATGTATGAATTTGAAAAATATTATGCATCAATTTTTAAGAAATACAAACTGAATTGTATCTTTTTAATCAGCCCTTCTACTTCCAAAGAAAGAATGAAAAAAGCCGATGCTTTGAGTGGAGGTTTTTTGTATGCCGTTTCATCATCCACCACCACCGGTACTCAAAATTCTTCTGAAAATAAAATAAACTATTTTAAAAAACTGGCTGCTGCAAAATTTAAAAATCCGCTTTTAATTGGTTTTGGCATTCAGGATAAAACAGGTTTTGAAGAAGCCTGCCAATACGCTTCGGGCGCCATAATTGGAAGTGCCTTTATACAACATATATCAACGGCAAAAAATGTACAAAAAGCTGTAAAAGAATTTGTACATACAATTCGGCCAATTGAGCAGTAAGCCTATTTTTAAGCTCACTTGTTAATAAATACATATATCGTATTTAAAATGCTCAAACTGCTATAAATTGCAGCACAATTTTATNNGCTCCTGTAAGCAATCAGGCACAGGCCTTATCCGGTTATGTTATTAACGGTTCCATAAGTGGGCTGGCCGATAATACTGTAATCAATTTATTGAATCCAAATAATGGAGCAGTGGAAGCAACTGCAACTGTTAAAGA
>DEHT01000019.1:5215-14855 GCA_002352045.1 Chitinophagaceae bacterium UBA2793
AAATATCCTTCAACTTATGTAACACCGTTGGCCATTTATCAATCTTATCAGTTGACAAACGATGCAGAAGCTTTAGAAGCTATGTATGCAAAACTGGAACCCGCTGTTAAAGCCGGTTCTATAGCATCTTATTTAGGTAAAATAATTGCCGACAATAATAAGTTGCCCATTGGTAAACCTATTGCCGATTTTTCGCAAGCCGACCCCGATGGAAAAATGATAAGCCTTTCTTCTTTTAAAGGAAAATATGTGTTGGTTGATTTTTGGGCAAGCTGGTGCGGTCCATGCAGAATGGAAAATCCCAATGTGGTAGCCACTTATCAAAAATTTAAGGATAAAAATTTTACCGTATTTGGTGTGTCGCTCGACAAAGACAAAAACAAATGGCTCGATGCAGTAAAGGCAGATAATTTAACCTGGCTGCATGTAAGCGATTTAAAAGGATGGCAAAATGAAGTAGCCGCTCAATTTGGAATTACCAGCATCCCTCAAAACTTTTTATTAGATCCTCAGGGAAATGTGGTTGCCAAAAACCTTCGTGGGCCTGCTTTAGAAGAGAAGCTGGCAAGTATTTTAAAATAGTGGATGGAGGGTATTAATTCAAAATTCAAAATTAAAAAGTCAAAAAGGAGCAAAGCTATTTTGTATTTTCTTTTTTGACTTTTACTTTTTATAACCTCGAAAAATTTGAAAGCGCTATCATTTTAAAGTGCTTACTTTTTTAGTACTTAGTTTTCAAGGCTCTTTTGTACAATTGAACCGTATTTTCCAGGCCAAGATAAATAGCATCGCATATCAAAGCATGGCCTATAGAAACTTCCAGCAAACCAGGAATGTTTTGAGCAAAAAATGGAAGATTATTTAAGTCGAGGTCGTGGCCTGCATTAATGCCCAAGCCCATTTCATTGGCTTTGTGAGCTGCTGCTTTATAATTGGAAATGGCTGCGTCTTTATTTCCTTTACTAAAATTTGTTGCATAAGCTTCGGTATATAATTCAATTCTATCAGTGCCGGTTGCTTTAGCAGCTTCCACCATTTCTACAACAGGGTCCACAAAAATTGAAACTCGTATGCCTGCATTTTTAAATACTGCAATGATATTTTTTAAGTAAGCAGCATGTTCAATGGTATTCCAGCCATGGTTGCTGGTAATTTGTCCCAATGCATCGGGAACCAGGGTAACCTGTGTAGGTTTATTATCTAAAACTAACTGTACAAATTTTTCTTCGGTAGGGTTGCCCTCAATATTAAATTCGGTGCTAATAATTTTTTTTAAATCAAATACATCCTGGTAACGAATATGTCTTTCATCAGGCCTCGGATGAACCGTAATGCCATCGGCACCAAACCGCTCAATGTCTTTTGCCGCCTGGATAATATCTGGATTGTTGTGCCCACGGGCATTGCGTAAAGTGGCCAGTTTATTGATGTTAACAGAGAGTTGGGTCATAGTGAGGCAAAGATAAAATATTAAATTTCATTTGAATTATCGCAACTGCGCATTTGCCTGTAAAAGAAATTTGTATGGTTTAGTTATCTCAGTTTTTTAACCATTCAACCAACCTGCTTGTATTTTCTTTCACCACTTCAATTTTAAATGCAAATCCCTTTAAACGAACATAAGGTTTTTCATATTTTTCAATAAACTGTTTTACCACTAAATGCTCCCTGTTTTTTGTAATAAAATATTCCACTTTAAATTTATTGAGCAGTTCATAACATTTATACCATTGCATGGCAACATTAACGGGTTGTGTGCTGCCTTGCAAATACAACGAACGGGTACGTGGTTTTTCGGGATGCTGACAAATACATATCAATTTATTAAAATCTACGGCGATGGTTTGCTTATGTTCATCTTCCAGCCAGCAAATATATTTTGTTTGATTACTTGCTTTTGATTTCTCCTCAGCCTCCAATACATAGGTTGCCAGGTTGTTTCGAAGGTTTTCCCACAATGGCTTTATTAAATATTTATCAACTTTATAATGATTGATTATTTCCTGTGGAATTTCAGGATTGTCTTTTTGGAAACCTGTATTAAAAATTATATAAGGATGATAAGTGGTATCATTTTGGATAAACTGCAATATTTCAAAAGCACCGCCGCCATTGAGGCTCCAGTCTAAAAAAAGTAATTGTGGTTTATCCGAAGCAATTTTTTCAATGGCTTCTTTCACACCCACACAATAGCCCAGTGATTCCCATTTGTCAAAATTTTTCATGCGCCTGATAATTCCTTCGCATACATCAGGTGCATTTTCAACTACTAAATAATATAATTTATCCATTGCCGTAGGTTAATTGTTTAGGTATTGTAATAGTTACAGCCGTGCCATATCTTTCACTGCTATTCGAATAAATTTCATCCTGGTATGTAATGCTTATTTTATTGGTATTACTTGCATTAATGATGCTGATAATTTCATTTTGATTTTTGGTACCGGTACCATGCTTAGTATAATTGCTTAGTATAGCCGATTTTTTTCGGCCTACACCATTATCGGTAATATTAACCGTAATAAAATTTTCATTTTCAGCAATGGTAATGTATAATTTCCACGGCGCACCTTCTCTGTTGCTTAAGCCATGTAATAGTGCATTTTCAACTGGTATCTGTAATATACCCAGGGGTACTTGTATGTTTTTTACACAATCAATAACTGTGCTTTCGGGCAGCTTTGTTTCTAATTCTTTCAAATACATCATACGGTGTATGTGAATAATATTAATAACCAGGCGCCATTCGTTTTCAAAAGAATGCAATATTTTTTGCTGACGAGAATGGTTAAAAATAAGATTTACACTTTCGCCCAACCTGCTTAATACACTTTCAGCTTCGGGCTTGTCGTCCATTTGTGCACCAATGGTATTTAAAGCATTTAATATAAAATGAGGCCTAAATTGATTGCTTAATCCTATCAATTGCAGGTTGGCCATTTTCTTTTCTTGCTCACTTTTAAACGAGTGTAATTCGGCTTCCTGGGTTTTGACTTTTTGTTCGGCCAGTTGTCTTTTTCTTTTTAGGTTTATAAAATAAAAAATGCTACCCAATACGATGCCGCTTAGTATAAGCCAGAACCACCATTGTTGCCAAAGAAATTTTTGAATATATATTTTATAAACATATCGGGTAGTGCTGCCATCGGCTTCAAATATTTCTAATATAAATTGATACTGACCACTACTAATATTTTTTATGGAATAAATACTTTGTAAAGCAGGCTCGGGCAATAAAACTTCTTCGCCTTCTTTTATTAAAGCTGCACGGCTGTACCGTGGCATATTATCGGGGCTTAGGTAGCGTACCTGTATGTCGAAAGAATTGTTGCCCGGTTTAAATAAATTGTTTTTATTAAGTAGCAATACCAATTGTTTATTGCTCCATTCTGCCCTTGTTGTAACCGCCACTTTATACTGCGGCAAGCTCAGCCACTTCTTAATATCCCATTGGTACAACATATCGCTGGTGCTAAACCAAACCGTACTATCGGTTACAGATGTGAAAGAAGTGTTTTGTTCTGTAAAAGAAGTAAATGCCGCTTCCTGCGGATTTAAATAACGGAGTATGATTTTATTTTTTTGATAAAAGGAATCTAAGTTAAGCAGCATCATTTTATCGTAACCACTAATTACCAGCCAGCTTTTGTAAATAGTTAGTGCGGTAAGGGCTTTGGTATTGCCAAGTAATGGGTGATTTATTTTTTTACAACTCAATGGAGAGGGTTCTTGACTATAATCTTTATAATACCAAAGTCCATTGGTGCCGCTGCCCATCCATACGGTTCCCATAGCATCGGTAACAGAAGCGTATGCGCCAAAGGCAATTTCATTTTTTTCGGTAAGCCAGGTTTTTGCGCTATTTTTTTTGGGGTCATAAACCATCACCCCTCTTTTGGAATGGCCACACCAAATACGGCCAACTGTATCTTCGGTAATGGTAAGAATGTTTAAAAGTTTGGCGCCTCTGCTGCTGTCTATCTTATCCCATAATGGCGCATCGTTTTCTAACTGTGCAGTGGGTGTACGCCACAAGCCCTTGTGGCCGCCGGTGCCAATGTAAAAATAATTGCTGTCTTTTGATATGTAAGTAAAAAATCCATACATACCTTTTGTAAGCCTGCTAATTTTTTCGTTTCTATTAATGCGATATAAACCGGGATTAAAGCCTTCTACCAGCAAGTACATATTTTTTTTAAATGCAGAACCACCATTGGTAATTTTTTCTTCAATGCTTGCTAATGGTCTTACACCCTTCTGGCTAATAATGGAAATGCCCTTGTTGTAACTGCCGGCCCAAATATCACCTTCCTCATCTTGCCTAAGGGAAAAAATACCATTGCTATTGCTATTATTAAACAGGGTAGGATATTTTTTTATAGTATTAAAAATGCGCATGGGTTTGTTGCCTGTACTTGCATACAAGGAGCCATAGTGGTTTTCAAAATCAAGGAGATTTGTATGATCCTCAGATATAATAAACAAATTACGATTGGCGGGCTGAGTAAGATTAATAATTTGCCTGTACCCATCTTCCATTTTTATTAACCCATAAGGATATATTTCGGCATTGCCATAGGGAATAATATATTCGTTGCCTCGGTTGTGAACAGTTTTTATAATTTGGCCATTGGTAATAACCAGCACAGCATTGTCTTTATCTGTACGCTGTACTTTAAAATTTAATTCATCGGTAAATTCTCGAATAAGTGTATTACCCAATGCATAAGTTGCTACTTTTTTAAAAGTAAAGTTGGAAGGCAATATCTTGTACAAAAACAACGAATCGGCTGTAGTAGCAGACAAGTAAAAAGCTTTACCGGAAAAATAAGTAGCTCCGTCAAATTTTAGTTTTAAATCATCCGCTAGTGGTTTTTTTACAAATTCCTTACCCAAAAAAACATAAGTTTCGGCGAACCCATCCATATTATTAATGTAAACCAACGAGCCATTTATTTCGGCATAAAGCATAAACTCTTTGGGTAAGCGAACAATACGGTGTACGGTATCGTTACGAAGCACCACAATTTTTTTAGAATCGTAATACCAGGCTTCATTTTTATTAACCTCATAAAAATATCCGGCTAAAACTCCCTCGTTCGAAATGGAGGGTAGGGGAATACGGTAGTTATTGCCATGAATGACCAAATGGCCATCGTAGGTTTTTGTATATACTTTGCCCGATGGGGCATGGTAAATGGTTGCATAATTAAAATCTGTATAGCCATCCTTATCGGTAAAAGTGTAGCTGTTGGCTACAGCAGCCGGTGGGGTAAAAGGCTGCTGCGCTTTGCTATAACTGAAGTATAGAATAAAAAAAATAACTGATAAGAATTTCACTTTGTAAATATAAAACAGCAAAATGGTGGGTAGTTACGGTTTGGTGTATGTTTTTGGGGGTTTGATGTAGGATTAAATTTAATAATGCATTACTCATGTAAGTTTTGCCAACCGGTTATACTTAGATTTTTGCTTCTTTTTTGAGATTCTTCTCCACCAAAGTAAACACATTTTTTCAGAGGTTTCCCTAAAAGGATTTCAAAATAAAGCAGTGTTTTCCAAAATGAGGGATTAATGGTTTCGGCCGATTTTATTTCGGCAATTGAAATTGTTTTGTGGTTATCGGTAATTAGGTCAACCTCATTACCTGTTTTATCTCTCCAATAATAAAAATCATGGGTATGCCCGGTATTTTCTTTTTGCTTTATTTTTTCGCAGATGATAAAGTTTTCAAAAACCGGCCCTTTATACATACTGCCTGCCAACTCTTTGCCATTTGAAATATGTAGCAGATAACAAAGCAAGCCCGTATCGTAAAAATACAATTTAGAAGATTTTGAAATTTGTTTATTAAAATTTTTAAAATAAGGTTTCAACTGAAATACCACGAAACTGCTTTCTAAAATACCAAGCCAGCTTTGGGCTGTTTTGTTATCTATACCACAATCGTTGGCTAATGAATTTATATTTAATATTTGTGCAGCCCTTCCTGCACATAAATAAATAAATTTTGTAAACAATGAAAGGTTCGCAATGTTCTTTAGTTGCCTTACATCTCTTTCAATATAAGTTTTGCTATAGGCATTGTACCAAACATCCGGCTTTATTTTCTTTACTATAATTTCCGGATAAAAACCCCTGACAACATTCTCGGGCCATCGGGTTTTAAGAAGCTTGTTGGCACTTAATTCTGCTATTGAAAAAGGAAGCAAGGTTAAGTATCCAATGCGCCCTGCCAGCGACTGGGTAATATTTTGCTGTATTAAAAAATTATTACTACCAGTTAATATAAACAGGCCGGGATTTTTTGTTTCGTCTAAAAGTTGCTGTAGGTAAGAAAATAATTGTGGCATCCGCTGTGCTTCGTCTATTACGGCGCCTTTAGGATATTGTGCCAAAAAGCCCACCGGGTCTGTTTGGGCAAATTGTAAGGTAGTGGGGTTTTCAAGCGAAACGTAAGGCTTTTTAGGAAACGCCATTTTACACAAGGTAGTTTTGCCACTTTGCCTGGGGCCAATTACGGCTACTGCTCTAAAAGTACGGGCCAGATACTTCAGCCTTTTTTCGGCCTGCCGGGTTACCACCATAGTTGTCTAAATTTGGAATACGAATCCAAATTTAGACAAATTTTGTTTGAATTGTGCATGCTATTTTGCTGCACGGTAAACATTTATTAAAGTTAAAATACTTGAAATATTACCTGGTGGCTTAATTGTAGGCCGCTTTGCATTTTTTTGCCGGCAGTACTAAAGTATTTTATTTAGAAAGGGTTTCTAAATAAGCAAGTTGTAGTTTTTACTGTTTCGTTTAAGTTTTTAACTGCTTGCTGCAAGGTTTACAAAAAGGCCCATTAAAGAATAACTACGCCAAATAATCTCTCACTTTATTTTGTATAAAAGCCTGCACCGTTTCCCAGTTTTGTTTTTTTAAACTAATAGGTGCTTCGCTTTCATCGGCATCGGCAAAATATGTAATGGCCTGCGGCACGGTGATGAGTAAGTTTTGGGTGCTGTATTTTTCTTTATGAAACTGTATAAAATCTTTTATGGTAAAATGTTGTAGCAGTTCCGCAATATCCCAAAAATCTTTCTTTTTACCACGGCCAAGTATGGCCTGTATTTTCATGGCAATAATATCTTCGGTAGAAAACATTCTAATGCCTTCAATGCAAGTTTCGGGCCTTATTAAAGGATGAGGATGCCGAACTATATCAACCTTTACTTCATCAATATATCCAAAAATACCAAACCGTGGCTGCTTTTCCTCCACAGTAAATTTGTCTTGAAATTTATTTTTTAGAGCCTCTATAACTACAATGTTCTCAAACGGTTTATTGCAAAATAAATCAAGGTCAACCGATAGGCGATGCCCATACAACAGGGATAAAGCGGTGCCGCCAACTANNAAAAGAGATAATGCCGTGCCGCCAACTAAAGAAAAATTATCCAGTTCCGGCATCGCCATCAAATCTTTTAATACGGAAAAAGTGTGGGGTTCAACTGTCTTAATGTGTAGCATCTAAAATCTTTTAATGGCCGGTTAATGACAGCACTTGCCAGGTACATTCTGGTTTCGGGTAAAAATTTTGCATTCAGCAAAGCGGTGGTTACTTTTTCATCGCCAAAATACCGACGGCAATTGCGAATGTCATCCACATCGCCTCGCTCAAAAACCCGTTCTATTACAAAATTGGCCTTGGCGTCGTAATCAATGTTTTCAAATACCACATCCCAAAAAATGCGTTTATTAAATATTGGCTTGGCTTTGTTATCCATAAAATAAAGTTACTATTTTGTTTTAATTCTTTGCTTTCCCGCTCTTTTCCCCTTGTGCTAAGCATTTTGGCTGTGCTGTTTCGTGTTGCAAATAAACCGTTTGATGTAAACCCTGTTTTTTATTCTTTTTACAGCATTTAGATTAGCAAAAATTCTTATTGCTTAATAAATTAAAAATAGAATATGCAACGTGTTATTTTACTTCTCGCTATTTTGATGGTTTGCCAGATAGGTATGGCTCAGCAAGCGCCTATAGCTATTGTATCTACCAATGGCACAACCCGATTAGCCAGTACTTTAGATGAAGCTTCTACTTTAGCCCAGGATAATGATATTATTTATTTACCGGGTGGAATGATAGCTGGCATGAGTAACTGGTTTACTAAATACGTAACGGTAATTGGTGTGGGCCACAACCCCGACTCTACTGTGGCTACCGACGCTACCAATATACAGGGGTTTATAGGCTTTATGGCAGGTGGGGTACTCGATGGCGTGTATGTGTTAAATGGTATTTATATCTCAAGCAATGTAAAAATTTTTAGATCCAATTGCGACCATATTTTTCCGCCTTGGTCTAATACAGAAAATGTACTTGTTGATAAGTGTATAGTGAGGTCAAATATTATTGGGCACGCTGGATATTTTGGTTTTAATTATTCTACTATAAAAAATTCTATTATTGGCTTTGATTTTACTAGTGCAAATACTGGAAATACTTTTGAAAATTGCATTTTTTTAACCGAAGCTAATTACGATGCCTCTGGCGGGCACATGAATACTTTTAAAAATTGCAGTTTTACCGGAATTACTAATTGGACTAGTGGACATAACCATTTTTTTAGAAACTGCCTCTTTGCCTCTTCCAGCTTACCACCTTTAACTGATCCTAACAATGCAAGCAATAATATATTGGGTCAATCGGGTGCTGCTACTTTTGTAAATGCACCTACCACAAGTTATAGCTATAGCAACGACTATATAATTAAACCCTCCAGCCCGGCAATAAATGGTGGGCTGGGTGGTACCCAAATTGGTATCTACGGCGGCACTTCTCCCTGGGTTAAAGGCAATGTACCACCTAACCCACACATACGCACAAAAAATGTAGATGCTACTACCGGTGCAGGTGGTACACTTAGGGTAAGGTTTAATGTGGGGGCGCAGTAAGAAAGACAAGAAAATAATTATACATAACTGTTGGTTTTAATTATGAATATGTTTCTTAAATATTGGTTTGTGATTTCTATATCTATGTTAGGTACTTTCATGGGTGGTTCTGTATTTGCTCAAGCATTGTTTTCTTTACCTTTCCCGAAAGGCACTTCTGTTACTTGTACACGATCTTCTGCTCATACTTTACCAAATGAAACTAATGCTTATGATTTTGTCTCTAATGCCACANNCACAGGTACAAAATATGTAACTGCTGCAAAAAATGGATGTATAAGAAAAATTAAAAATGACGGAAACTTATGTGGTTGTGATATTAGTTTTGCAAATAATGCAAATTATGTAGTTATAGATCATGGAGATGGTACAGAGTCTCTCTATTTGCACTTGGAACATAATTCTATAACTGTAAATGTGGGCCAATATGTGGCAGAAGGTGACACAATTGGCATTATGGGCGGTACAGGTTTTACTTGTGGAGGTGGCTCGGGCGGTTGTGGACCTCATGTCCATTTCCAGGTACAATCTTCTCCTCAGGGAAATTGTTCAAACAATACTGCTACTTGGTACTCCAGCTCTCTGCCAATTAAATTTTGTGGTGTTTCGGAAAACAACGGAATGCCTTTAGGAGGACATACATATACGGTTCAATATTGTCAAAATGTTGCCTTAACTTCCCCCATCAACAACGC
>DEHT01000104.1 GCA_002352045.1 Chitinophagaceae bacterium UBA2793
CCATCAAACCATACTTCGTCAATTGTACCATACTGAGTGAGCAGTTCTGTAAGTTGGTTTACAAAATAATCGTTGTATGCTTCGGTTCCATATAACTTTGAATTTCTATCCCAGGGCGAAAGATATATGCCTAATCGCATTTCATATTTTTTGCAGGCAGCAGCAAGTTCTTTCATCACATCGCCGGCACCATTTTTCCATAAACTGTTTTTTACAGAATGTTCGGTGTATTTACTTGGCCACAAACAAAATCCATCGTGGTGTTTGGCAGTAAGAATTACCAATTTAAAACCTGCTTCCTTACAAATTTTTACCCACTGCTCTGTACTTAATGCCGAAGGATTAAAGAGTTTTGGATCTTCGGTTCCATCGCCCCATTCTTTACCGGTATAAGTATTGATACCAAAATGAAGAAAAGCTGTGAGCTCCATTTTTTGCCAATCCAATTGTCTTTTGGAGGGTACCAGGTTTGCTGCTTTGGTTATTATTTTCGCTGCATCGTCGGCAGTAGAAATGTTGGTATAATATTCAATGCGCTTTTGTGCAAATAAATTGCCTTGCTGTATTACAAGTAAAAGAAATAAGATGATTATATTGTTCATTATCTTTAAAAAAAGCCCGTGTTTACTTTTTTAAAACACAAGCTTAAAGATAACAAACAGCGTTTAATATTTTTGGACTAGTTTAGTTTGTCTGTCTATTGCATTAATTAATTACTGCACTTATTTTGCCCCAAAGCGTACTATCAAATCCAGATATTGCAAAGCTAGGATTGAGAGGGTCGGATGCATCACCCATTCTTACAACTACCATTTTTTTGGACGGGCTTACATAAATGCGCTGATCGCTTGCACCCATTGCAGAATACATATCTGCAGGAGCAGATGGAATAAGGGTTTGCGGAAAAACTATTTGTGAACCGGGAACCATAAATTTTGATTTCCCATTGAGCCACCACATATATCCGTAAGATGGATTGATGATTTGAGAGCTGTTGATACTTTCATTAAAATATGCTTCGTTGATAACCTGCTCGTTTTTCCATTTGCCTTTGTTTAATGCAAGCAACCCAAATCGTGCCATGCTCCTCGTATTGCTGTGGTAAATGGTAAAGATGGAACCAAAATTCCAAAAACCATCCATGCCAATTTTGTTTTTTAGTTTTGCATTGAAATAAGTTTCAAAATCACTGTTGCTTGCATCGGCAACTATATTGGTTAATTTTTGAAAAATATTGCTGTAGGCCCATCTTGTACCAGCATCGGCTACATAAGTAATGTTGCTTTTAATCATGTACTGTTTGGTATCATCGTTACCGGCTGTCATGGAAAGCAAATTTTTAATGGTAATTAAATTTTCTTTTTCCAAAGGCATACTGGTCCAGCTTGTACCTAAATAATCGGAAGCCTTCTGATTAATGTTTAATAAACCCTCCTGCTGTGCAATACCGGTAGTGGCCGAAACCAAAGTTTTACCGGCACTATTCCACTCCCAGTTTGCAGAAGCCGTGTGCCCGTTAAAATATTCTTCCATAACTATTCGCCCGTTTACAAGAATCATAAACGACTTGGTACGTTTGGCTGCCAAATAATCTTTTAGTGGTTGAATGGCGGCCTGATTCCAGCCCAGGCTTACTGGTGTTGTTGTTTCCCAGGTAGCGGCAGCATCGGAGGGAAAATACATGGATTGGTCGGGATTGTTAGGGCTTTTCTCTTTACTACAGGCTACTAAAGACAATAGCATAACCAAAAAAATATTCATCTTTCTCATAAATTATATTTTAAAACAGGTTAAACCCCGTATCAGACATTATTAAAACGAAAATGTTTAAACAAGATTGTAAAAAAGCTATTTCTATTTAAAAATATATTGAATTAAAATATTATCGGCTAGTTTCATTCCAATAATAACTATCGGGATGCATACGCTGCCCAAAAATGGCTGTACCCACTCTAATTATGGTAGCGCCTTCTTCAATGGCGGTTTCAAGGTCGCCACTCATGCCCATAGAAAGCTCCTTCATTTCCACATTGGGTATTGATAAGTCAACAATTTGTTGCTGTATATTTTTAAGCAATTGAAAGCATGGCCTTACTTTTTCTATCTCTGCACTAAAAAGGCCAATGGTCATTAAACCTTTTATTTTTATATTTTCAAATTGAGCTACTTGTTTTACCAACTCAATAGCATTTTGTGGGTTTACCCCAAATTTACTTTCTTCGTTGGATGTGTTTACCTGAATAAACACTTCAATGGTTTTGTTTTCAAACTCTAAGCGTTGCTGTAGCTTTAAGGCAAGGTCTAATCTGTCAATTGATTGAATGCAGGAGACATTGTATTTAAGTAGGTCTTTTATTTTGTTGGTTTGCAAATGCCCGATAAAATGATTGGTATGAGAAACCGAATTGAGCGCATCAAATTTTTCTTTTAACTCCTGTACTTTATTTTCGGCAATTAAAGTACAACCAGCTTCTATTGCAATTTTTATTTGTTCAGGAGCTACTGTTTTAGTAGCCAGTAATAATTTTATGTCGTTAGTTTTTCTGCCTGCCTTCATGCAGGCATTTTGAATGCGAACATTTATTTGATGGATTTGCTGTAAGATGTTATTCATGTATTAGTTGATGTTCGGTACAGTCAATGCGCAATTCATCAACTTTTAAAGGTTGATTGAGCAGATTGCAAAAATGTTTTTGTGTACTTTTAGATGGAGCATAATATGTACAATTCATGCACATCCGCTGCACAGTAATAATACCCGACTGGTTTAAATGCCGGATTATATCCAATAAACTCAGCAAAAAATTTTCCTTATCTCCCTGATGAAGTTTGTCTATGGGTGTTCTTATTTCATTTGTAAAAAGAGCCGTTTGCTTGGCTATAGTTTTTCCTTCCTTTGTGAGATGAATGATATAGCTTCTTGAATCATGCTGCTCATATTCTTTACTAATAAGTGCTTTTTCTTCTAAAGTTTTTACAGTATCACTAATGGTAGCCTTGGTCATATTGAACTCATTGGCCAGGTAACTTACCTTTCTTTTATCGGCACTATGGTACAATAAAAATATTAATACCTGTATTTGAATAGGACTTAAAGAATGTTCTTTACTTTGCTGCCACAACAGTACTCTAAAAGCCTGGGCTATCCTTTCTAAAGAAGCCACTATGCGGCTTTCAATATGAAGGTTTTGATGGTTGAGTTCAAAATCAGATGTAGCGGCAATATTTTTTTTCATCCGTTACAGTTTTCCATTTCAAATATAAAATAGCCCTGTTGAAGAATGGCTGCTTCCCAATGGGGTCTTACCGTTTCAATATGACAAAAGCTACATTCCTTTGCAGTGATTGGTTGGCCTTCTTCGCCCTTAGTAGCAAGGAATGCTTTGCCAAAGTTATAGATAATAGTTTCGTCAATAAGCGTATCCGGAACTATAATATCAAAATGCATAGTGGTTCCGTTTTTACGGGTTACATAAGTATCCCAAACTGCTACTTTCATTTAAAATTTTTTGTTTAAGTTAATTGATATTGGGCATAAAGCGTGGAAGTAATCTTTTAAACAATAAAAGAGGATGTATCAAAAGTTTAGATAATTGCAAAAAGTACTATGCACATTTCATACAGGCAACAAAAGCTTTCCTGGCAAATTTGATTTCTTTCTTTTGATACAGCCTCTTTTGGTTAACCTTTTACATCGGCAATGGATGCGCCAAAATTAATGTGTAGTACATTGCCATTGGGTGTAACCAGTGCCGGAACCGACTTTACGCCTGCACTTTCTGCTTCAGCAATTCTTGATTTGTCGTTACCAAAATGAACCACTTCTACATTGTCTTTTCCCAATAGGCCAATAATGTCGTGCTCTGCACTTACACACACGGGGCAGCCTGCATGATAAAAAATTGATTTACTCATAGTGTCCTTATTAAAAGTGTGGGGCAATATTGCCTGTGCAAATTTAGTAAGGATTCCTAACTTTTCAAAGATTTAATAATTTATTCTCTATAATAATCAAAAAGAATTTACCGGAGTATTTTGTTGCTTGGTGATAGAACTTGCTCGCTTATTGTTTCCATTACAACGGCAGCTTCTTCCTTATCAAAATCTTCGTGTTGCATTTTTTTAACCCCCATTTGAGTCAATTCAAAATGATATTGTGGCTCAATACCATGATTTTGCAAACAAGCCTTTGCACAGGCCAGCGGGCACCCGTCAATTACAATTATTTCTCTTCCCGATTGAGCCGTGCGAACTAATTTTTTCACATTGCCACCAACTCCTGCAATGCACGACATTTCAGCTACTTGCCTTCTATCGAACTGAATGGCGATATAATTAGCCATTTGCGCTGCACTACTGCAACCCGAGCAGGAATAAACCAATGGCTTTTCATCTGTTGAAAGTAATGACATGATTAACACATTTTGTAACTGCAAATTTATATTTCCAAAAGATTTATACTATTGAGTAAAATCATCATTGAGTAATAACTGACCAAAATCATATTTTTTTGAGATGGCTATGTGACTATGGTTACAAAAGCCTTGTAGCAGCCTTGGTAATTTTGCAGTATCAATCATAAAAATTAAAAAATGGCAAAACATTCAATAGAAACACAATGGATGGGTAAAATGCAATTTAATGCACTTGTAAACGGACATACCGTTATTATGGATGCTCCGGAGCGGGCGGGCGGTGAAGACAATGGCCCTATTCCAAAACCATTTNNATTAGTTTAGATGATTTTAATTTACTGGTGAGTGGAGAACTAAGCAAACAGGCTCCAATGGAATATGTAGCCATTCATGTAGTGTATGAAATTAAAGGGAATGAAGAATACAAGGAAGCAGTACTTAAAGCCGTTACCGATTCGCAGGAAAAAATTTGTGGCGTAAGCAGTATGCTCAAGAAAGCATTGCCGGTAACCTGGGAAATAATTTTTAATAAACATTGCATTTTTTCAAATAAAGAAAGTTTACAATTAGAAGAAAGCAATGCTATTTAGTTATTCATTTGGCTTAGCCGTTGAATTATAATTAGAAGATAGGTTCATTTAGTTTGTTAAAGCCCCGTTTTGATAAGGCGGGGCTTTTTTTGTTGGCAATTTTTAATGATGCTAACAGGCGCTTTCATTTCTATTTTAAAAAAAAATCAGCGTTGTATTTTAGCCTATATTTTTTTATATCTTTCAGCATCATAAATTTTAAGATTGCCATCCAATATGAAAAAACGAATTATTAAAAACGGGCTTGTATTTACCGATGATTATAAAGACAAAGCTATTCAGCAGGATGTATTAATTGCAGATACAGGAGAAATTTTGGAAGTAAGGCCCAATATTGATAGCACAGGGCTTGAAGTGATAGATGCCGCCGGTAAATGGGTGATGCCCGGCTTTATTGATACACACACTCATTACGATGCAGAAGTAATTGCTTCACCCGGTTTAAAAGAATCGGCCAGGCATGGCGTTACATCCATAGTTTTGGGTAGTTGTTCTGTATCGGCTATTTACAACAATGCTTTGGATACCTCTGATAGCTTTACCCGTGTGGAAGCTATTCCGAGAGAGGTAATGCTACCCCTTTTGGAAAAAGAAAAAACATGGAATACATCGAAAGGCTGGCTAGAATTTATTGAACAAAAACCTTTGGGAATTAATGTGGCTTCATTTGTAGGCCATTCCGATTTACGCATTAAGGCAATGGGTATTGGCCGATCGTTAAGTGATAAAGAAAAAGCAACGGAAGCAGAAAAAGAGTTGATGTCAAAATTATTAGAAGAAGCACTGAATGAAGGTTTTCTGGGACTATCAACCATGGATAACCCCTGGGATAAAATGGATGGTGAAAAATATTGGTCGCACAAAACGCCTTCTTTTTATTCTACCTGGAAAGAGAGAAAGCCATTGATAGATATGTTAAGAAGAAGAGGAGCCATATTACAAGGCGCTCCCAATTTAGTTACCCGGGTGAGTGCATTTAATTATGCAATGGCCAGTTCGGGTTTTTTTAGAAAACCATTAAAGACCACCATGATTGCAATGATGGATTTAATTGGCGACCGGTATATTTATCCTTTGGTAGCCACACTTTCCAGCGTATTTAATAAAAGCTTCAATGCCAATTTTAGAATGCAAAGCCCACCGGTGCCATTTACGGTTTATTATGATGGTGTAGATTCTGTAATGTTTGAAGAATTTCCTTCTGGTGAAGCATTGAGGCATTTGGCTAAAAACCTAGACCAGAGAAATGAATTAATTCAAAACAAAGAATTTAGAAAAAATTTTAAAGCCGAAATAAAAAAGAAATTTGCACCCAAGGTTTGGCATAGAGATTTAAGTATTGCCTACATTTTAAGATGCCCCGATCAAAGCCTTATTGGAAAAAATTTTTACCAAATTGCACAGGAACGCAACGAGCATCCGGTAGATACTTTTTTAGATTTGGTAGTGGAGTACGATAAACAAATTACCTGGACCACCACTATTGCCAACGACCGAATTGAAAAGTATGCAAAACTTTATAACAGCAGCAACAACATTATTAGTTTTTCCGATGCCGGTGCACATCTAAATAATATGGCCTTTTACAATTATCCCTTGCAAATGATAAAACGGGTGCAGGCTTCCATTGATAATGGCACACCCATAATGAGTATGGAGAAATGTATTTGGCGGCTTACCAAAGAACAAACAGATTGGTTTGGCGTAAACACCGGCTACTTAACTGCCGGGATGCCTGCCGATATTTGTATCATTGACCCTGCACAACTCATTGCAGTAACCGATGAAGTAGGCACGGCTCCCATTGAAGAGTTTAACAATTATGAAAGATTGGTTAACCGCAATCCAAAAACAGTGTCGCAGGTTTTAGTTGGTGGAAATATAATTTTCCAAAACGATTCGTTTGTGGAGGGTTATGGTAAAACAAAAAAATTTGGCAGGTTTTTACGAAAAGAAAAATAAGAACCGAATGCAATTTCTATTGCTTTATTACTAACTCAATTACGGTATCCATTTCAGTATTATTTCTGTTTGCCGGATAAAGAAACAAACCTTCGCTATATTGCTTAAAGCGAACTTTTTGTTTGCCGATAAAAAAAGAAGCCGAAGCTATTCTTTCTTTTAATGCAGGAAGAAAAACAGCAATGCCGTTTTGAGGTTTTAAAATATGTACATACAATTTGTTCCCTTTGCTTGTAACAGTGCCCCAGGGTTGCGGAGCAATTACATTGCCACGAGTGCCAAAAATGGTTTCACCATATTTAGCTGTCCACTCACCAATGGCTCTTAAAGTATCAATAAACTCGGGTTGTATAATACCGTTAGGCATGGGACCCACATTCAACAGGAAGTTGGTATTGAGTCCTGCAGCATTTACCAAATAATGCAGCAGGTCGTTTACCGATTTGTAATTATTGTCGGTAATATTATAACCCCATGAGCCGTTTATGGTTTCACAGGTTTCTAATGGCAGGCTTTCGGATGCCTTTTGAAAACTGAGTCCGCTTTTGTTGTGGCCGGGTAAATCTTTTTCAAACATTTGAAAATCTTCGCCGGGCAGAGGTTCTAAATGATGGTTGTTGCCAATAAGGCATTGCGGTTGAAGCCTGTGAATAAGCGAATAAATTTCATTGTATTTCCAATCAATTCTTGAGCTCATATCGGCACTGCCTTCCACATTTGTTTGATCCCAATGACCATCAAACCAAATAGACATTATTTCGCCGTAATTGGTTAGCAATTCCGTCAACTGGTTTTTCATAAACTGCAGGTAAGAAGCATAATCGCTTTTTTGAGTACGACCGGTACCTTTTCCGGTACGGCCTGTTTCATAAGGATAATCGCTGCGATACCAGTCGAGGGTAGAATAATACAAGCCCAGTTTTATGTTTTGCCTTTTACATTCATCGGCTAATTGCTTCAACACATCTTTCCCATAAGGGCTGTTAGTAATTTTCCAATCGGAATATTTTGTATCCCAATTTGAAAATCCATCATGATGGCGAGTAATGAATACAATGTATTTCATACCGGCCGATTTTGCAGCAGTCACCCATTGGGCAGCATTAAAACTAATTGGATTGAAAACATGCTGCAACCTGCTGTAATCTTTCACTTTAATATTGCGATTATTCATTACCCACTCCCCTGCTCCCAGCACACTGGATAATCCCCAGTGAATGAACATACCAAACTTATCATCTCTAAACTCATTCCGATTTGCTAAATTTTCAGCAGAGGCTGTATAAGTTTGAGCGAATAATTGAATGCTGCAACAAATAATCATTAAAATGAAAAATATTTTTTTCATAAGCTTATTTTATTTTCTTTAACCTAAAAACTTTTGTTTCGTGAGGCTGTACAATTCCTTTCCATTTTTTCCCCTTGGAGGAAATTTTATGTTCCCATAAACTGTACCAGCTATAATTACCGGCCAGGCCTAAATCTTTTGCATTGAGTTGATAGCTTGCAGTATGTTCACTGCGGTTTAAAAGGGCAATGGCCATATCGCCATTAGCCAATGGCTTTACAAAAACATTCCATATACTATCGTTTACAGTTCTAACGGCTTGATTACCCAAGGCATCCTGGTTAATGGCAATCATTTCTTTGTTGAGTAAAATGCTTTTTGTAGCTGTGTTCATGTTGCGTAAATCGTTGGTTGCATACAACGGGGAGTTCATCATTGCCCATAGGCTGAATTGAGATTGATATTCTGTATCCGTACATCCAACGCCTCCTTCATCGCCGGATGGGCCTTTCTTTCCATACAATCCGGCCACCAACATATCAGCATCATTCCATTTACCGGGGCCGGAATATTTACTTAGTTCTGCATTTATATCCAGTATATCAAGAATGCCTAACGCATTTTTATTTGTTGTTAAATTCTTCCATTTATCTCTAATATCGAAAGTGGTTCGCCAAAGATCTCCACCGGCATTTGCTGCCCAATGCCAGGGTTTTCGTTCGCCCCATTCGCAAATGCCAAAAATAATTTTACGGCCACTTTTTTTGAGTGCATCGCCCATGGCTTTGTACCTCACTTTTGCAGTGTTGGAATCTGCAGGTGCATGGCAATAATCGTACTTTAAATAATCAATATCCCAGCTTGCAAAAGTTCTAGCGTCCTGTTCTTCAAAACCCAGGCTTGCTGTATAACCTGCACAGGTGAGTTGGGCTGCATCACTGTAAATACCGAGTTTCAATCCACGGTCGTGCATGTACTTAGCCAATGCTTTAATGCCCGATGGAAACTTTACCGGGTCGGCAATCATATTGTTTTTATTATCTCTTCCGCCCTGCCATCCATCATCAATAAAAATAAAGTTGTAGCCTGCATCCTTCATACCGCTGCTTATAAGGGCATCGGCCATTTCTTTTAAATCTTTCTCATTTATTTTATCGCCAAAAAAGTTCCAACTCATCCATCCCATGGGCGCAGATGCAACCGAAGTAGTTTGCTGCGCATTGGTTTGGTTCAACAAAAACAAAAACAGCAGGGCAAGAAAATTTTTGTTCATAGTCATAAAGTTTTTATTTTACTTTCATCCAATAACTATAACTGTAATTTTTAAATGGTATTCTGTATTGTTCCAAAGGTTGAGATCCCCAGCTATCAATGCCCTGAAGGCCGGTTTGGTAAAGATCCATGTGTAAATAAATTTGGTTGCGCTTGTTCAGTTCACCACTGTGGTATTGTTTCTTTTCCATCTCCGGGTCTAAATCATCTATATGGTAAGGTAAAGCAGAAAAACTCAACAAACTATCGGCAAATTCAAATTGAATTTTTCTGCCTTTTGCATTGTGAAAACTTACCCAGCGAACTTCGGTATGGTTACCGCTTTCCTGTGGGCGGGCATAGGGGTAATATTGTTCATCAACGGTTTGTTTATAAAGGCCAATGAATGTATTGGTTTTTCGGTCGGAATAATTTTCACCGGGGCCACGGCCATACCATTGTATGTTGCTAAAGTTTTTATTGAGTGTAACATTATTGCCTGCACGCAAAAGCAAACGATGCTTTCCATTGATTGCGCTGAATTTATTTTCTACTCTTATACTTCCATCGGCATACACGGTAAATTTTTGCTCATGTTTTGCATTAGCATTTACCAGGTCTTTTGTAAATTTTACCTGCATTGAACCATCATCCATTTTTGTTACAGCAGTTGATAAACTGCTGCCGCTATCGTAGGCATTGCGCCACATACGCAGGCTTCGGTTGTAGCCGGCACCAATATCATTATCGGTAGGAGCCCTCCAAAAATCGGGCGTGGGGCCTTGTTCCAAAACTTCCTCCCCTTTAAACTGATAGCTTGACATTATGCCCTTTTCCAAATTAAATTGAACACTAAAATATTTCCCTGCTATGTTGCAGGCTGTTTCCGTTTGTTGAACTTTTAAAGTTGATTTAGAAACAGGATTAATTTTTGTTGCAGGCAAATTGTTTAACAAAAATTGTTCTGCTGCTACTTCATACCCTTGTGGTAAAAAAGGTTCTGCATTTTTTAGTTGGTAATAAATATTGAGTTGATACTCGTTATCGGCTTTCAAAACTGTTTTAAATGGAATAGAATAATCTTTTTCCTGTTGTGGTGCTATAGCAATTGAATTTATAAACCCTGTTTCTTTTACCAACCCGTTTTCCTGCAGCACCCAGCGAACTTGTACATTATCTAAAGCCTTAAAGAAATAGCCATTTTTTATACTGATGTTATTATTGCCCTTCCATTTAGTTTTAATGTGTTGATATACTTTTTTTACTTCCATTGCCATGGGAGTTGCATTTCTATATGCATCCACTACCCCTTTTACACAAAAATTATTATCGCTCAGGTTTTCATCCACCGGGCCTTCCAAAGGAAAGTCGCCGCCATAAGCTTTAATTCGTTTACCATTTTTAACGGTATCAATGCTTTGATCTATCCATTCCCAAATAAAACCGCCCTGCAATTTTGAATTGCTTTCAATTACATCCCAATAGTCTTGAAAATTGCCGAGGCTATTGCCCATTATATGTGCATACTCACTTTGTATATGAGGAATGGTTGCGGTACTTTTTGAATAATCCAACATATCATCCGGCGAAAAATATTGCGGGCAATAAATTTCTGAATAGGGTGCGCCGTATGGTTTGCTATAATTTAAATCTCTTTCGTACTGAATGGGCAAAGCAGTTTGTTGTTTCAGCCATTCGTAAGCTGCATAAAAATTAACTCCATCACCTGCTTCATTTCCCAGCGACCAGGTTACAACCGATGCATGATTTTTATCTCTTTCATACATTCGTTGTATGCGTTGCAGGTGTGCTTCTTTCCATAAAGATTTATTTGCCAGGGTAACACTTAAATCGTATCCCAAACCATGACTTTCAATATTAGCTTCGTCCACCACATACAAACCATATTCATCGCAAAGCTCCATCCAGTAAGGGTCGGGCGGGTAGTGTGAATGCCGTACTGCATTTACATTTAGCTTTTTCATCATTTCCAAATCCTTGCGCATATCGTCTTTGCTCAAAGTATGTCCATTGCGTGGATGATGCTCATGCCGGTTCACTCCTTTTAAAAAAACTCTTTTGCCGTTCACTAAAAAATCGGTTCCTTTTATTTCTACCTTTTTAAACCCAATGCGCTGCGGTACCACTTCGAGCAACTCGCCATTTTTATTTTTCAAACTAATGTACAATGTGTAGAGATAGGGTTGCTCAGCATTCCATGCTTTTACTCCGGATATGGTTGTTTTAAAATTTACATTGGTTTTGTATTTTCCCAATACAGTTTGATAATCGTTCGATGCATCTTTATAAACAACATTTCCTGCAGCATCCTGTAATTGCAGTTCCAGTTTAAAACTGTCCTTTTTGCTGAGGTATCCTTTCTCCCATTTATAATTATCTACTTCCACATTTACATTCAGCAATCCATTGGTATAGCTTTCATCCAGCGTAGCATCTACTTTTGTATCTCTAATATTGAGTTTATTGGTAGCAAACAAATACACGTCTCTTTCTATACCGGAAAATCGAAACATATCCTGGCATTCCAAATAACTTCCATCGCTCCAGCGATACACCTGGAAAGCAATAAGGTTTTCTCCCTCTTTTACAAAATCGGTTATGTCAAACTCAGCAGCCAGTTTACTGTCTTCGCTATAGCCAATTTTTTTTCCATTTACCCATACAAATACACAACTTTTAGCATTGCCAATGTGCAGGAAAATTTGTTTGCCTTTAAAATTTTCGGGAAGAAAAATTTTTTTGCGGTAAGAGCCAACCGGGTTATTATCGGCAGGAATATCATAAGGCGGATTCATTTTTCCATAGCGTAAATTATGCCCTGCAAAATCGTAAGGCTGGTTTACATAAATAGGAAGGCCAAAGCCATTTACTTCCCAACTGGCAGGAATGCGAAAGTTATTCCATCTGCTATCGTCAAAATTTAATTCGAAAAAATTTTGAGGTCGGTTGTTGGGATTTTTTACCCAATTAAATTTCCATTCGCCGTTCAGCGAAAAAAAGTTGGACGATTTTTCTTTATCAAACCCTTTTGCCAATTGCATACTTTCATAAGCAAATGCATTTGCCCGCATGGGCAGGCGATTGATAGAAACCAGTTCAGGCGTTTGTAATTCGGATGGTAATTGCGCTAAAGCGCTATGCCCACATATTATTGATGAAAGGGCTATCAGCAAAAGTTTCTTTTTGTTTAATAATAATGTAAGCATAATGTGATATTATTTTCTAACAGTAATAAATGCAAGTAAAATGGACTAATCAATTTCCATCAAATGATTTCATGCAGGATTGCCACAATGAAAAATAAAGACCCCCTTAAAAAATATTTTCAATGGTTAGTTCACTATTATTTCATCTGCAAAAATCCACGCTGCTTTTCCTTCGCCGGGATGACCAGGAGGACAAACATTATTTTTTGCGGATACCCTTACAAATCGTGCAGGCTTTGATATGGTTGCTTTAAAATCAAACTGAGCCGATTTTTCATTGATGCCAATGAGATTATTTACGGTTTGCATTTCTTCAAAATCGATTCCGTTTACAGATGTTTCAAATTTTACAGAAGAGGGTAAAAAAATCCAGTCGCTGTAGTTTTGCAAACAACCTAAGCTAATGCTTTGAATGTTTTGAGTTTCGCCTAAATCAATGGTAGCAATTAAATCTTGTCCGCTGAAGCCATGCCAATATTTTCCAACAACACCGGTACCTCTTACACCGTCTGTTAATGAACCAGGCCCATCAGCCATATAATATCGGCTAACAGGATTTGTATAAGCAACATTTTTTCCAATGGCTTTGTGCATGGCAAAATTTTGCCTTGCCGCCTGCACTCCCATAATACGGCCATTTAAAACTGTAGCAGCTTTTAATAAAATAGAATTATTAATCTCAATAGGGCTTACATATTTAGTACTGCTGAGCGATGGCTCTGTACCATCGGTTGTATAATAAATATCTGCATTCATAATTTCGGAGGAAAGGTTTGCCATTAACTTTCCATTTTGAGAAGATGGTTTTATGCCAACCGTATAATTACCGGGGCAATAATGCAATCCTTTTTGGCCATAGGCTTTTAAATGCTGTTGCAGTCGTTCATTAAAATTTTCCCAGTTTTTATTTTCTTTCTTACTCCACACTACTTCGGCCAGTGCAGGCATACGGGGCAGTATCATATACTCTACATGCTCGGTAGTGGTAATAAATTCGTTCCACAAATTAGCCTGTGCACCCAATACATGCTTTGCCTGGGCTGCATTTAACTCTGCCGGTATGGGCTCGTAATCGTACACATTTTTTAAAGTATTCATTCCACCAATAGCCATGGGCTCCCCTTCGGGACCTGCCTGGTAATGATCGAAATAAACAGGCTTGCCGGGAGTCATTATCACATCGTGGCCTTGCTTTGCTGCTTCAATGCCTCCGGCTTCGCCACGCCAGCTCATTACAGTAGCTTCGGGAGCCAGACCACCTTCTAATATTTCGTCCCAACCTATTATTTTTCTTTTTTTGGCGATGAGGTATTTTTCAATCCGTTTAATAAAATAACTCTGTAGCTCTTCTTCATTTTTCAACCCTTCTTTTTTTATTCTTGCCTGGCATTTAGCACATTTTTTCCAGGGGCCTTTGTCCACTTCATCGCCGCCAATATGTATATATTCAGATGGAAAAAGATTCACTACTTCGTCCAATACATTTTGCAAAAAACCAAATACCTCTTCGCTGCCTGCACAATAGTTGCTCGACATACCACTGTAGTTGCCTCCGGTTAAAGGTAGTTGTGGTTGCTGAGAGCAGCTTAGATGCGGATACGATGCGATAGCTGAAGCCACATGCCCCGGCATTTCAATTTCGGGAATAATGGTTACGTTTCTTTCTGCTGCATACTGAATAATGTCTTTAATTTGCTCCTGCGTATAGTAGCCACCGTAAGTAGCTGCTTCACCCGGTTTTGCTTGCGGGCGGCTTCCCCAAATTTTATCGGTATGGTCCACACGCCATGCTCCAATATTGGTAAGGTTTGGATATTTTTTTATTTCAATTCGCCAGCCCTGGTCTTCGGTAAGGTGCCAATGAAATGTATTGAG